>NZ_JBPCSJ010000401.1:0-7704 GCF_051007235.1 Hydrogenophaga sp.
GCGTCACCCCCCATGGGGCGATGCGTGTGGCCCGGCGGAGCCGGTTCCACCGCATCTCTGGATGGAGACACTTCGCTCCGGCCATATCTCAGCACCACCTCCTACGAATCAGCCTACTTGGCTGGCGATTCCTGCTCCATCCAGTTGGGCTCCAGCTCGCGCCAGGCGCGCTGCGCGTTAAAGCCCTGGCGTTCGGCGTGGCCGGCCCAGGCGCTGTACGCGGGCAAGGTCACGGTGGTCGCGTCGCTGGCCTGCAGGCCCTGGTCCATGGCGTTCAACACCCCGCTGCGCAACGCACCCAGGTAGGCGCGCGTGCCGGTCAAGGCGGGCGGCAAGGTGCTGGCATCGGATGCCACCGACACCACGTTGCCCACCACCAGCCGTGGCCGCAACGTGGCCAGCCGGTCCAGCGCCGCCAGCCAGCCGTCCAGGCTGCCCTGCGCCAGCTCGGGCAGGCGCTGGCCGTACACCAGGCCCCCGGCCCACAGCAGGCGGCGTTGTGCGTCCCAGAGCACCAGGTCGCCTCCCGTGTGGCCCTGCTCGGTGCGCAGGACGCGCAACCGGTACGGGCCGACGCGCAGCACCTCGCCCTCGGTCAGCGTGCGGGTGGGCAGCACGATGTTCGTGCCCGCCATCGCGTCGGTGCCGGCCTTGGCCGTGAGGCTGGCCAGGCAATCGGGGCAGCGTTGCGCCATGCCCGCGCGTGTGGCCGCGGTGGCCAGGATCTGCACCGTGCCGTCGGCCACCTGGTCGGCAAAGGCCGAGTTGCCCAGCACGTTTTCGGCGTGGGCGTGGGTGTTGACGATCCAGCGCACCTGGGCGCCGAAGCGGCAGGCCAGCGAACGCCGCAAGCGCTGGCCGTGCGCGTGGCTGGGGCCGGGGTCGATCAGCAGCGCCTGCGCGCCGTGCAGCACCACGCTCGTGGGCAGCACATGGCCAGCGTTGGCGTAACCGATCTCGGCCTCGACGGCCGGGCTCCAGTGCCACACGCCTGCGGCCACGCGCTGCCAGGGCACATCGTCGGCGCAGCGCGGCGCGGCCTGCACCGAGGCAACGCCCGCCAGCCAGCCGCACACCAGGGCGCACACGGCGCGAAGGGCGTTCATGCGGGTGCCCCCAGCACACGCTCGCGCAGGGCGGCCAGCAGGTCGGGCTCGTGCCCCAGGTGGCCGCTCAGCGGCAAGCTCAGCCGCCCGCCGAGCGCGGCCCAGCGGCGGCTGTTGGCCGGCGGGCAGACCGCGTCGAAGCGGCCGTGGACCCAGTCCACCGGCGTGCCCTGGCGGGCCAGCGCCTGGACCGCACGGTCCAGGTCACCCGGCCGCAGAAACCCCCGGTGCCGCAGGTAGTGCGCCTGCACCCGGTACTTGGCGTGGGCCTGCCGGTCGACCCGGCTGCGGCGCGGCTGGCGCGCCAGCGCCTGGGCGCGCCGAAAACGCCGCCGCAGCGCCGCCCACTCGCGGCGCGTGGCCACGGCCAGCCCGGGGCGACCTTGCAGCGCGGCATGACGCGCACCGCGCCGCAAACCGCGTTCGGCCAGGTCACTTTCCAGCAGCGCCCAGCGCCGCGCCACGCGCAGGGCTGCAACACCGGGTGTTCCACTTTGAAGCAGTTGTATCAGCCGGCGCAGCGCCACCGGCAGCGGTTTGCCCTGTTGCGCCGGCCAGCCAGGGTCGACGCCGAGCCGCTGCAGGGTCTGCCGCGTGGGCAACAGCAGGCCGCCGATTTCGCGCCGGCTGAGCGCAAACGCGCCGCGCAGCACCAGACGCTGCACACGCTGCGGGTGCTGCTGCGCGTAGGCCAGTGCCAGCACCGTGCCCCAGGACCCCGCCAGCACCGCCCAGCGCTCCAGGCCCAGGTGCACGCGCAAGGCCTCCAGGTCGGCCACCAGCGCCGGCGTGTGGTTGCCCTGCAGGCCCCCGCGCGGGCGGCTGGCCCCGCTGCCGCGCTGGTCGGGCGCGATGGCGCGCTGGCGCCGCAGGTCCAGCGGCGCCAGCTGGCCGGGCTGGCTGCCGCTGCCCGGGCCACCGTGCAGCAGCAGCCAGGGCTCGCCGTCGGGTCGCCCCGCCTCGCGCCAGGCCATGCGGTGCCCACGCCCCACGGCCAGGTGGCGCGGTGCCGGCCAGGCCGTGGGCATGGGGTCTTCCCTAGGTGGCGTCGAAATGGCATTCATATTGCTGGAAGCGGGTGCGGTTCGTGGTGCTGTGGAGCAGTCGGACCGGCAGTCAGTTTTCATGCCAACCCACTTTCTGGAGACGAATGATGCAATGGACCACCCCCGCTTTCACCGACCTGCGCTTCGGTTTTGAAATCACGATGTACATCGCCAACCGCTGATCGGCGGCTGACGCATGAAGGCGCACGCGTGTTCCACCGTGCGCCTTTTTCTTGAATCTTTGAACACATCACCATGCGCATCCGGGTTCTGGGCTCATCGGCTGGCGGCGGTTTCCCGCAGTGGAACTGCAACTGCCCCAACTGCGACGGCCTGCGCCGCGGCACGCTGCGCGCCACGCCGCGCACGCAATCGTCCATCGCCCTGAGCGCCGACGGCACCGACTGGCTGCTGGTCAACGCATCGCCCGACATCCTCACGCAGATCCAGCGCACACCCGCCCTGCAGCCCGCCCGTGCCATCCGCGACAGCGGCATTGCCGCCGTGCTGCTGATGGACGCGCAGATCGACCACGTGACCGGCCTGCTGATGCTGCGCGAGCGCAAGACGCCGCTGCCGCTGTTGGCCACGCCCGAGGTCTTCTCCGACATTTCCAGCGGCTTTCCCATCACCGGCATCCTCTCGCACTACTGCGGTGTGGCGCGCCAGGAACTGCCCATCGACGGCAGCGCGGTGCACATCCCTGCCCTGCCCGGCCTGCAACTGCAGACGGTGTCGCTGTCGTCCAAGCCGCCGCCGTATTCGCCGTTCCGCGGCAACCCGCGCCCGGGCGACAACATCGGCTTGCTGATGACCAACCCCGCCACGGGTGCCAAAGCCTTCTACGCGCCTGGCCTGGCCGAGGTCACGTCCGAGCTGATCACCCTCATGAGCGGCTGCGCGGTGGTGCTGGTGGACGGCACCTTCTGGACGCACGACGAAATGCAGCGCCTGGGTCTGTCGACCAAGGCTGCGCTGGACATGGGTCACCTGCCGCAAAGCGGCCCGGGCGGGATGATCGAACAGCTGGACCGCCTGCCCGATGGCGTGCGCAAGGTGCTCATCCACATCAACAACACCAACCCCATGCTGGTGGAAGACTCCGACGAACGCGCCTTGCTGACGCAGCACGGCATCGAGGTCGCCCACGACGGCATGGACATTGAGATATGACCCCCTGCGCCGCTTCGCGTCTTCCCCCTCCAGGGGGACCACACCAGTGGCCCGGCAAGGCCGGTTCCACGGTGTGCGCTGGACAAGGCACTTCGCTCTAACGTTCGTACTTGTAGGAACCTGATCTTGGAAATCGCCCAGTCCCTCCGCACCGACGACCACCTGCCCGCCTGGAACGCGCAAGAGTTCGAAGCGCAGTTGCGTGACAAGGGTCGCAGCTACCACATCCACCACCCGTTCAACGTGCGCATGAACTCGGGCGGCTGCACGCCCGACGAGATCCGTTGCTGGGTGGCCAACCGCTTTTACTACCAGATCTGCATCCCGCGCAAAGACGCGGCCATCCTGGCCAACATGCCCGACCGCGAGCACCGCCGGCTGTGGGTCGAGCGCATCCTCGACCACGACGGCCATGGCGATCACCAGGGTTCCGCCGCAGGGGGCATCGAAGCCTGGACGCGCCTGGGCGAAGCGGTGGGCATTTCGCGCGAAGAGCTGTGGTCGCTGCAGCACGTGGTGCCGGCCGTGCGCTTCGCCTGCGACGCGTACGTGAACTTCGCGGCCAAGGCGCCCTGGCAGGAAGCGGTGTGCTCGTCACTCACCGAGATGTTCGCACCGCAGATCCACAAGGACCGCCTGGCCACCTGGCCCACGCACTACCCCTGGATCGAGGCCAACGGCCTGAGCTACTTCCGCAGCCGCATCCCGCTGGCCAGCCGCGACGTGGAACACGGCCTGCGCGTCACGCTGGACCACTTCAAGACCCGCGAGCAACAGCACCACGCGCTGGACATCCTGCAGTTCAAGCTGGACATCCTCTGGACCATGCTCGACGCGATTGAAAAAGCCTGCCAATCGTGAAGCCCCCCTGCGCCGCTTCGCGTCTTCCCCCCTGCTACGCGGGGGGACCGCACCTGTGGCCTGGCAAAGCCAGTTCCACGGTGCGCCTTGAACGACTCCCCCTCCGAACCACTGCTGTCGCCTGATATGAGTGCTCTTCCCGCCCTACCCAAACTCTCGCGCAAGTTCCGCCTGCAGTTCGAGCCAGCGCAGGACCGCTGGGTCCTGCTCTACCCCGAGGGCATGGTGCAGCTCAACCCGAGCGCGGCGGAGATCCTGCAGCGCTGCGACGGTGAGCGATCGGTCGACGCCATCGTGAGCGAACTCGAAGCCACGTTCAACGCCCAGGGTATCGCGCCCGAAGTCCTCAACCTGCTCGAAGAGGGCCAACGCCGTGGCTGGATCGACTGAGCTTCCGAGCGCCGCCCCCATCCCCGCCGGCCCGCCGCTGTGGCTGTTGGCGGAGCTGACCTACCAGTGCCCGCTGCACTGTGTGTTTTGCTACAACCCGACGCGCCACGCGCAGGTCAGGGACGAGTTGACCACCGCGCAGTGGGTGGACGTGATGACGCAGGCTCGAAAGCTCGGCGCAGCGCAGCTGGGCTTCTCGGGCGGCGAACCGCTGCTGCGCGACGACCTGGAAGAGCTGGTGCAGGAAGCGCACCGCCTGGGCTACTACACCAACCTCATCACCTCCGGCGTGGGCTTCACGCCCGCGCGTGCACAGAAGCTCAAGGACGCCGGGCTCGACCATGTGCAGCTGTCCTTCCAGGACTCCACCCAGGAGCTGAACGACTTCCTCAGCCACACCAAGACGTTTGATCTCAAGCAGCGCGTGGCCCGGCTGATCAAGGCGCACGACTGGCCGATGGTGATGAACTGCGTGCTGCACCGGCACAACCTGCCGCACGTGCGCAAGATCATCGACATGGCGGTGGCGCTCGAAGCCGAGTACCTGGAACTGGCCAACACCCAGTACTACGGCTGGGCCTGGATCAACCGCGACCACCTCATGCCCACGGCCGACGAGCTCAAGGTGGCCGAGGCCGAGGTCAACGCCTTCCGCGCCGAGCAGGACGCGAAGACCGACGGCCACAAGACCCGCGTGCTGTTCGTCGTGCCCGACTACTTTGAAGAGCGCCCCAAGGCCTGCATGAACGGCTGGGGTGCGGTGTTCCTGTCCATCGCGCCCGACGGACTGGCCATGCCCTGCCACAACGCGCGCGACCTGCCGGGCCTGCAGCTGCCCAACGTGAAGGACGTGTCCATCGCCGACATCTGGCAGCGCAGCAACGCCTTCAACACCTACCGCGGCGACGCCTGGATGAAGCCCACCTGCCGCAGCTGTGACGAGCGCCACAAGGACTTTGGCGGCTGCCGCTGCCAGGCCTTTCTGCTCACCGGCGATCCGGCCGAAACCGACCCGGTGTGCAGCAAGTCGGCCCACCATCAGAAGGTGGTGGCGGTGGTGCGCGATGCGCCCAAGCGCCGCAACATCCCCATCGTGTTCCGCAGCGATGCGGAATCGAAAGCCTTGCATCCCACCCCATGAGCAGCACGAGCACCCAACGCATGTTCGGCGCCTTGCTGGTGCGGCGCATGCCCGGCGCTTCCCGGCCCACGCTGAATCTGGAGCGCGCCGACCAGGGCCTGTTCCTGCTCTGGCTGGCCTTCATGGGTTTGCTGGGCTTTGCCGCGCTGCTGCTGTGGCAGGCCGGTGCCTGGCACCGCCTGGTCGAAGCCGATCCGACGCGGCTCACCCTGGTGATCGTGCTGCTGTTTCTGGGCAGCTCAGGCTGGGCGGGGCACCGCGCCTGGGTGCTGGGCCGCCAGCGCGCGGCGCTGGACCAGGCGCCCCACGGCGAAGGCAGCTGGTGCGGCGCTTTTCTTCGCGGAACGGCGCCACCCGGCGCCGACCGCGCCGCGTGGCTGCAGGTGCTGGGCGAGCGGGCCCACGGCGCGCACGAAATGGCCTGGTGGCTCAACGGCATCCAGCTCAAACTGGGCCTGCTGGGCAAGGTGATCGGTTTTTCCATCCTCGCGCTCAACCTGGGCCAGATGGAGAGCTTCGACCCCAGCCAGAGCGCGCAGCTGCTCAAGAGCCTGACCGGCGGCCTGGGCATCGCGCTGCTGACCACCGTGACCGGCCTGACCGGCAACATCCTGCTCGGCCTGCAGCTCATGCGGCTGGACCGTTTTGCCGACGCGCTGGTGGCCGACGCGCTGGCGCTGTCACTGGCCGCCGACGCCGCACCTCAAGGAACGCCCGATGGCGATCGGCCGACCGGTCCGTGACACCGAAACCGATCCGTTCTACGACATGTTGTTCAACATGTTGATCGCCTTCGTCTTCTGTTTCGTCATCGCCATCCTGGCCTTCAACCCCAACGCGCGCAAAGCCGGCGACGTGCCGGCCAAGGCCGAGTTCATGGTCACCGTGTCGTGGCCCGACGGCAACCCCAATGACGTCGACACCTGGGTCATGGAGCCCGGTGGCAAGACCCTGTGGTTTCGCCAGCGCGACGCCGGCCTGCTGCACCTGGACCGCGACGACCGCGGCGCCAAGAACAGCAGCGTGCTCGTCAACGGCCGCGAGTTCAGCAGCCCGATCCGGCAGGAAATCGTCACCCTGCGCGGCATCGTGCCCGGCGAATACGTGGTCAACGCCCACTACTACGACAGCGGCGACCAGCAGCCGGTGGACGTGAGCGTGACCGTGGTCAAGATCAACCCGCAGGCCGAGATCGTGTTCACCGGCACCCAGCAGATCCCGCGCAAGGGCGACGAGCGCACACTGATCCGCTTCACGCTGGACGAAACCGGCGGCGTCACCGATCTCAACACCAACCCCAAGACCATCGTGCAACGCACGGGTTTATGAAACGCTTCCACCGATGATCCCTGCCGTTTCCTCCCAGCTCCTGCTGCTCGTCATCGTCTACGCACTGCTGGCCTTTTTGCTGCTGGTGCTGTGCCTGGGCACGCGCTGGCACTGGGGCCTCAAGGCGGCTCTGGTGCTGCTGGTCAGCGGCTTCTACGCGTTTGGCCACCAGACGTTCAAGGGCGTCTCGGGCTGGCCGGCCGAAGACGAGTTGCCGCGCCAGTTCGTGCTGCTCTCGGCCGTGTTCGACGAACCCAGCCCCGGGCGCGGCCACCCGGGTGCGATCTACCTCTGGGTGCACCCCATGAAGGACAACGCCCCGCTGGCCATGCCCCGCGCCTTCAGGCTGCCCTACGAAAAAGACCTGCACCGCATCCTGGGCGACGGCGTCAAGAAGGCGCGCGACGGCAACACCCAGCTGGGCGAAACCGAACCCCGCCGGGGCCAGGGGGGCCTGGCCTGGTTGAGGCCCGCGAGCAACGACAAGGTCGAGATCAAGCTGCGCGATCTTCCACGCGCGCAACTGCCGGAGAAGTGATGACACCCCCTGCGCCGCTTCGCGTCTTCCCCCTCTCTCGCCTTCGGCGAGAGGGGGACCGTCCCTGTGGCCCGGCAAAGCCGGTTCCACGGGACGACTGGTCTGGGGACACGCGCTCCG
>NZ_JBPCSJ010000402.1:0-5991 GCF_051007235.1 Hydrogenophaga sp.
TCGGGCCGCAGTTCTTCGGCGTGGAAGTCCACGGTTTCGAGCACGTCGATCACCGTGGGCAGCATCTTCTTGGTCAGCGTGAAGGTGCTGTCGTGTTTCGGGTCGCAGCCGATCTGCAGCACGCGCTTGCCAAGGTGCGAAAACGCGGCCGAGAGGTTGGAGCTGGTGGTGCTCTTGCCGATGCCGCCCTTGCCGTAGATGGCAAACACTTTCGCGTTGCCGATCTTCAGCGACGGGTCGAGCTGCACCTGCACGCTGCCCTCGCCGTCTTTGCGGGGTGCCAGACCCGCGGCGCGCCGCAGGTCGGTCAGGGGAACGCTGGTTTCGGTGATCATGCGGGAGCTCCTTCGTACACGCCTTCCAGCCGGTCTTCCAGCTCTTCGCTGGCTTCACGGAGGGCCTTCAGAACCGAAGGATCGGGTTGCCAGAACTGGCGGTCGGACGCTTCCAGCAAACGGCTGGCCACACGCGCCGACGCGGTGGGGTTGAGCTCGGCCAGGCGCCGGCGCATCTCGGGGTCGAGCATGAAGGCCTGGGTCAGCTGTTCGTAGACCCAGGGCTGCACCTGGCCGGTGGTGGCCGACCAGCCCATGGTGTTGGTCAGGTGCACCTCGATCTGGCGCACGCACTCGAAGCCGTGCTTGAGCATGCCTTCGGTCCACTTGGGGTTGAGCATGCGGGTGCGGGTTTCGATGGCGACCTGTTCGCCCAGCGTGCGCACCGTACCGCCGCCGTGGCTGTCGCGCGTCTGGTCGCCGATGTAGACCGGCGCCACCGCGGCACCGGCGCCATCGCGCTGCGCCTTGGCGCGCTGGATCGCGCGGCTCACGCCGCCCAGGGTGTCGAAATAGGTGTCGACCGTGGTCACGCCCAGTTCGACCGAATCGAGGTTCTGGTAGGCCAGCTGCACATCGGCCAGCACGCTTTTCAGCAACTGCGCATGCTGCACCGGTTGGCCGGCGCGGCCGTAGGCAAAACCCTTGCGGCGGCTGTAGGTCTCGGCCAGCTCGTCCGGGTCTTCCCAGCGGCTGTTGTCGATCAGGCTGCCGACGTTGGCGCCGTAAGCACCCTCGGCGTTGCCGAAGACACGCAGGGACGCGGTTTCAAGGTCGACGCCGTGTTCGGCCTGGTAGGCCAGCGCGTGGCGGCGGATCGCGTTCTGGTCGGCCGGCTCGTCGGCGCTGGCGGCCAGGAACGCTGCCTCGGCCAGCAGGCGGATCTGCAGCGGCAGCAGGTCGCGGAAGATGCCCGAGAGGGAGATCACCACGTCGATGCGCGGGCGGCCCAGTTCGGCCAGCGGCACCAGCTCGGCGCCGGCCAGGCGGCCGTAGCTGTCAAAGCGCGGCCGAGCCCCCATCAGCGCCAGCGCCTGCCCGATGGGTCCGCCCTCGCTCTTGAGGTTGTCGGTGCCCCAGAGCACCATGGCAATCGAATCGGGGAAGGCGTTGCCGTCGGCCATGTGGCGCTGGATCAGGCGCTCGGCCTGGCGCGCGCCGTCTTTCACGGCGTAGGCGCTGGGGATGCGGAACGGATCGAAGCCGTGCACGTTGCGGCCCGTGGGCAGGATGGCTGGCGTGCGCAGCAGGTCGCCGCCGGGCGCCGGGCGCAGGAAGCGGCCGTCCAGCGCGCGCAGGATGCCCTCCATTTCATGGTCCTGGCACATCAGCGCGTCGGTCTTGGCCAGCTCGCGCAGCATGGCGAGGATGCGCGCATCGGCCACCGGGTCCAGCGACGCGGCCGACGGAGCACGCTCATGCAGCTCGGCCAGCGCCGCCTCGGGCGTGGCGCCCTGCACCAGGGCTTCGACGGCGGGGCGCAGGACCTGCTCGCCCGCCGCTTCGCCGTGGGTGGCCTGGGCGCAGGCCAGCAGCAGCTCGACGCGCTCACACAGGTTGGGAGTCTGCCCCACCACGTGCAGGCCGCAGGGAATCAGGGTGTATTCCAGCTCCAGCACGGCCTCGGTCAGCCGCACGATCTGCGCCTCGGCATCGCTCCAGGCCGCGCCGTCGGTGCACAGCTCCAGCTCCTGCGCCAGCGTCTGGATCATGGGCACCATCTCGTCGCGCTCGGCCTGCGCCTCGGGCTCCAGGCTGCGAAAGCGCTCCAGCAGACCCTTGAGCTCCATCAGGCCCTTGTAGAGGCCGGCTTGCGCCACCGGCGGCGTGAGGTAGCTGATCAGCGTGGCGGCGGCGCGGCGCTTGGCGATGGTGCCTTCCGACGGGTTGTTGGAGGCGTAGAGGTACATGTTGGGCAGGTCGCCGATCAGCCGGTCGGGCCAGCAGTCGGCGGTCAGGCCGTTCTGCTTGCCGGGCATGAACTCGAGCGCGCCGTGGGTGCCGAAATGCAGCGCGGCGTGGGCGCCGAAGTCTTCGCGGATCCAGCGGTAGAAGGCCGAGAACGCGTGGGTCGGCGCGAAGCCCTGCTCGAACAGCAGGCGCATCGGGTCGCCCTCGTAGCCCATGCCGGGCTGGATGCCGACGAACACGTTGCCGAAGCGCTCGCCCATGATGAAGATGCGGCCGCCGTCGCTGAGCAACTGGCCGGGTGCCGGGCCCCAAGCGGCCTCGATCTGCCGCAGGTGCCGCTCGCGCCGCACGTGGTCGTCCACCGCCACCGTGGCGTGCACGTTGGCCGGCGCGCCGTACTGTGCGGCGTTGCCGGTGATGAGGCGCTCGCGCAGCGCGTCCACGCTGGCGGGCAGGTCGACCGTGTAGCCCTGGCGCTGCATCGCGGCGAGCGTGTTGAAGAGCGACTCGAACACCGCCAGGTGGGCGGCGGTGCCGGTGTTGCCGGCGTTGGGCGGGAAGTTGAAGATCACGGCCGCCACCTTGCGGTTCGCCCGCTCGGAGCGGCGCAGCGCGATCAGCTTGCCCACGCGCGCGGCCAGCGCGTCGGCGCGTTCGCTGCAGGTCTGCATGTCGTGCGCACCTTCGAGGGCGTCGAAGGTGCAGGCCTTGGCGCAGCCGCTGCAGCTGACCTGCTTGGCACCACCGCGACCGCCGTAGACCATGGAGCCGGTGGCGCCGTCCAGCTCGGGAATCGCCACCATCATGGTGGACTCGACTGGCAGCAGGCCGCGCGGCGAGGCGCCCCAGTGGTCCAGGGTCTGAAACTCCACCGGCGTGACCGCAAGGTAAGGCACGTCGAGCTTGGCCAGGATGTTTTCGGCCGCCTGCGCGTCGTTGTATGCCGGGCCGCCGATCAGCGAGAAGCCGGTCAGCGAGACCAGCGCGTCGATGGCGGGCTGGCCGTCCTTGAAGAAGTAGCCGTCGATGGCCGGGCGGTTGTCCAGCCCGGTCGCAAACGCCGGGATCACCCGCATGCCGCGCGCTTCCAGCGCGGTGATGACGCCGTCGTAGTGACCGGTGTTGCCCGCCAGCAGGTACGAGCGCATGACCAGCAGGCCCACCGTGCCGTTCTTGCCGCTGGTGGCCACGCGCGGCAGGTCGCCCTGCTCGGCCGACATGCGCTGCGCCATGCGCGGGTGGTAGACGCCGACTTCCGGGTACTCCAGCGGCACACCGGGCTTGAGGGTGCCGCGCAGGCCGCGGCGCGCGCCGTCGGCGTAGCGGTCCACCAGAAACTGCACCAGGTTGAACATGTTCTGCTCGGACCCGGCCAGCCAGTACTGCATGGTGAGGAAATAGGCGCGCACATCCTGCGCGGTGCCCGGGATGAAGCGCAGGATCTTGGGCAGGCGGCGCAGCATGCGCATCTGGCGCGCGCCGGCGGTGGTCTTGTCTTCGGCCGAGGTGTTGACGTCGGCGCTGCTCTTGCCGCGCAGTTTTTTCAGGAAGGCCAGCGGGCCGCTGGTGGGCGCACTCATGTCGAATTTGCCCATGCGGGTGAGCTTGGTCACCTCGGCGGCCGACATCAGGCAGACCATGGCGTCGCAGTGCGCGCGCCGCGCCTGCAGCGCCGGCAGCACCGGCAGGAAGTGGTCTTCCATGAACAGCATGCTGACCAGCACGATGTCACCACGAGCGATGTCGTCGGTGCAGCGATGGAGCGCGGCGGCGTCGTCGCGCCACTCGGACGCTGCGTGCACCACCAGAGAAAGACCCGGCACGGCCTTGGCCAGCTGGCGGTTCGCGCGTTCGGCGGCGCTGGCCAGGTGGCTGTCCATGGTGACCAGCACCACGCGCATCCCTGGGGACAGCGGCCGGGCGTCAGCGGCTGAAGTGGGCTTTGGCATCGTAGAGGGTCTCCAGGGTGATCACGGGCAGGCCTTTGTCCCTGGCATAGGTTTCGGTGTTGCGGCGGGCCTTGCCGCGAACAAAAAACGGAATCTTGCGAAGCTCTTTTTCGGCCTCGGCGGCCCAGGTGGCCACCACCTGCGCCGAACTGTCGGCCGCAGCAGCGATGGCCGCATTGGCCTGCGCGGCGACCGCTTCGGGCAGCTCGGGCTCGCTGGCTGGTGCAGCGATCGGCGCCGCGACCGGGCGTGACACGCTACCGCCCAGGTGCGAGGGCGCGGCGTCTTCGTGGAACTCGGCGTCACCGCGGAACATGCCGATCAGGTGTTCTTCCAGCCCCATCATCAGCGGGTGCACCCAGGTGTCGAACAGCACGTTGGCACCTTCAAAGCCCATCTGCGGCGAGTAGCGCGCAGGGAAGTCCTGCACATGCACCGGGGCGGAAATGACGGCGCAGGGAATGCCCAGGCGCTTGGCAATGTGGCGTTCCATCTGCGAGCCCAGCACCAGCTCGGGCTGCAGCTCGGCGATGCGCGCTTCCACGTCCAGGTAGTCGTCGCTGATCAGTGCGTCCACGCCGTAGAGCGCAGCGGCTTCGCGCACCTCGCGGGCGAATTCGCGGCTGTAGGTGCCCAGGCCGACCACGGTGAAGCCCATCTCGTCCTGCGCGATGCGGGCGGCGGCCACCACGTGGGTCGCGTCGCCGAACACGAACACGCGCTTGGACGTGAGGTAGGTCGAATCAACCGAGCGCGCGTACCAGGGCGCGCGGGCATTGGCGTTGTCCAGCACGGGTGCGGGGTCGATCCCGGCGAGCGCGGCCACTTCCTGGATGAAGTCGCGCGTGGCGCCGCTGCCGATCGGCACCACCTGGGTCGATGGCTGTCCAAAAGTACGCTTGAGCCAGCCGGCCGCGACCGACGCGATCTCGGGGTACAGCACCACGTTGAAATCGGCGTCGCCGATGCGCGCCAGATCGGCCGGGCTGGCACCCAGGGGGGCGGTGACGTTGATGGTGATGCCCATCTGGCGCAGCAGACCGGAGATTTCGCGCACATCGTCGCGGTGCCGGAAACCCAGCGCGGCCGGGCCCAGGATGTTGCAACGGGCGGGCTGCCCGGCTTCGCGCGGCGCACGGCGCACCGAGGTGTCGGCCAGCTGGCGCACCATCTGGTAAAAGGTCTCGGCGGCGCCCCAGTTTTCCTTGCGCTGGTACGACGGCAGCTCCAGCGCCACCACCGGCACCGGCAGGTCCAGCGCCTTGCACAGGCCGCCCGGGTCGTCCTGGATCAGCTCGGCGGTGCACGACGAACCGACCATCATGGCCTGCGGTGCAAAGCGCTTAAAGGCCTCGCGCGCCGCGTTCTTGAACAGCTCGGCGGTGTCACCGCCCAAGTCGCGCGCCTGGAAGGTGGTGTAGGTCACCGGCGGGCGCTTGGCGTCGCGTTCGATCATGGTGAACAGCAGGTCGGCGTAGGTGTCGCCTTGCGGCGCGTGCAACACGTAGTGCACGTCGCGCATGGCGGTGGCGATGCGCATGGCGCCCACGTGCGGCGGTCCTTCGTAGGTCCAGAGCGTCAGTTGCATGGCAGCGCCTCCGGCCGGGTTCCCGCGGCCACCGCGGTGGCACTGGCGACAGCACCAGCCAGCCGCGCGCGGCGCACCAGCGGGCGGGCGAACAGCTCGGCCAGATCGGGGGCCTGTTCGTACCCCTGGATGGGGGTGAACACCAGCTCGATGGCCCACTTGGTGGTCAGGCCTTCGGCTTCGAGCGGATTCGCCAGCCCCAGGCCGC
>NZ_JBPCSJ010000403.1:0-3102 GCF_051007235.1 Hydrogenophaga sp.
GGCGACACCCTGGCCGAACTGGCGCGCAAGCACCAGGTGGCCGAGAACGTGATCAAGCGCCTGTCCAACTTCATGGACGCCGAAGCCCTGCGCGCCATGGCCGACGGCGTCAGCGTCAAGCTCGACACCGTTGAAGAAGCCGAAGCCAGCGCCGTGGCCATGCAGGCCAAGCTGGCCGAATTGAGTACCACCGGCGTGCCGCCTGAAGTGGCCGGCGAATTCGACGTGCGCACCGACAAGCCCGTGCTGCGCATCAGCCGCCGCCACCACGGCAACGTCAAGAGCAGCATCCTCACGCAGGACTTCGTGCACGGCGCCGACTACGCCGCCCTGTCCACCGCGGCCGACACCTTCCGCGGCCTGCTGGGCGAAGGCGCCAAGGTGCAGCGCGGCGAAGGCGACAAGCAGAAGGAAGAACGCGTCGGCGACTTCCGCCAGGCCATGCAGTGGCTCATCAGCGAAGCCGAACGCACCACCGCCCGCCAGCGCTACAAAGGCCTGGGCGAAATGAACCCCGAGCAGCTGTGGGAAACCACCATGGACCCGACCGTGCGCCGCCTGCTGCGCGTGCAGATCGACGACGCAATCGAAGCCGACCGCGTGTTCACCATGCTCATGGGCGATGAGGTGGAACCGCGTCGGGACTTTATTGAGACCAACGCTCTGCGCGCCGGCAACATCGACGTCTGACAGAAAGCGCAGCGCCGGACGTGGACCGGCGCGCTGGCCCGCTACGGCCTTGCGCGAAAGGTCTGCAGCTGCATCAGCAGGCGCCGCAGGCGCTGCATCTCGGGGCCGCTGATGCGGGTGATGCGCAGTCCCAGCTGCCGCTGCCCGTTCTCGTTGCGGACGTTGCACACCTCCAGTTCCAACGGTCCGATCGACTCGGAAGGTGTTTCCAGCCGCGCCACCGCCCAGTGGTCGCCCGGCCCCACCGGGAGGGTGGTGCCTTCAGGCAGTGCGATGCCGAGGCCCCCTTCGCTGAGGTCGATCACACGGCACACCAGGGACTTTCCGTCGGTCAGCGGCCGGACCAGCGAGATCCGCCGCGAACCCGGCAGGTAGACCCGGCGCCAGGCGCGTGCCTGTGCCGAGATGGCGATGTCGCTCAGCCATGCGGCGTAGCAAGCCTGGTGACCGCTCCCTGTCGACCGATCCATTTCCAGACTCATGAGCAGCAGTTGCCCCTGGCTGCGCAGCATCAGGTTCAAGCGCGCCCCTTTTGTCATGGCCGCTGCCAGTGCGGCGTCGGCAGGCGGGCGGATGTAGAGCTGCCGACCATCACCTGACATGCCCACGAGCGTGGTGGGCACCCACCGGTCAAGCTCTGGCAGGTTCAGGCTGACGGGCGCGCGCTCTCGCGCCGCCAGCCGCAGCAGGTCCAGCAGGACCTGACCTGCAACCCGCTCACCGGGCTCCACTGGCTTACCAGCAACGTCTGCCGTCGCCGTTCCGTCGGCGCTGTCGGCCTGGGTCGCCGGTGATGCGTCCGTCGCCGGCGCTGGCGTGAACCAGCGCGCAAACCAGGGCATGCGGGGCGACAAGGGCGCAGATTTCAAAGTGCGGACTCCAGGCAGTTGACGTGTGTCCCGTCCGCCAGCGGCGCCGTCATGCAGCGAGCGGACGCCGGGGCCAGGCGCCGTCTCAGCGGCACCAGGACAACGCAGAAAAGGGTATCACGCCCCTGCGCACATCGGACCGGACGCCCACGCTCTGCAGGCCGGCAACATCAACGTCCGATCCAGCCGCTGGCCGGTCATTCCCCCGGCCGCCGCTGCTCCGCATAATGGCCCGAGCCCCGCCCCATGCGGGGCGCTGCAAGGGGGCCGGCATGATCTACTACAGCGGCATCAAGGCCATCAAGGACGCGGCCGAACGCGCCCGCACCATCGCCGGTCTCAAGGCACTGCGCCCCGCACTGACGGCGCAGATCCCGGCCAAGTCCACCAACGACACCCTGCTGCTGGCCACCTGGAACATCCGCGAACTCGACGCCGGGCGCTACGGCCCGCGCAGCGATGAAAGCTACTACTTCATCGCCGAAATCCTCAGCCGCTTCGACCTGGTGGCCGTGCAGGAACTGCGCCAGAGCCTGTACCCGCTGCAACGGCTGCAGCGCATCCTCGGGAGCTGGTGGGACTTCATCGTCACCGACGTCACGCTCGGCACCTCGGGCAACTCCGAGCGCATGGCCTACCTGTACGACCGGCGCAAGGTCTCGTTCACCGGCCTCGCGGCCGAGCTGGTGCTGCCCAAAAAACCCGGCGCCACCACCGAACCGCTGCAGTTCGCGCGATCGCCCTATGTGGCCGGCTTCCGGGCCGGCTGGGCCTACCTCACCCTGCTGACCGCGCACATCTACTACGGCAAAAGCGTGGCGGTGGACCCGCGCCGCTTGCAAGAGATCACCGACTTCGCACAGACCACCGCCAAGAACGCCGAGAAGTACAGCACGGCGCCGCAGTACGAACCCGGCAAGGTCAGCGACCCTGGCAACCTCATCATGCTGGGTGACTTCAACATCTTCAGCCGTGAAGACGTCACCCTGCAGGCCATCACCGACGCCGGTTTCGTGGTGCCAGCCGAACTGCAGCAGCTGCCCGGCAGCAACGTGGCACGCAACAAGCACTACGACCAGATCGCCTACTACCGCAAGCTGTCCAAGATGAGCACCACCGGCCGCGCCGGCATCTTCAACTTCTACGAACACGTCTACCGCGACGAAGCCGCCTACGCCACCGTGCGCAAAGGGCGCGGCAGCAGCTTCAACGAATGGCGCACCTACCAGATGAGCGACCACCTGCCGATGTGGATCGAGTTCTCGGTGGACGACAGTGAGGCGTACCTGGATGGGCTGCAGTAGCGTTTGTGCCCTGGCCGCTTGCGGCACACTTGCAACGATGATGGTGGGGGAAGGCAGGCCGATGGGTAAAACTCACTGCGACCTGTGAGCAGGGATGCGGCTCCGGTGACAGCGTTCTTCCTCCAATCGGGCGAGAAGAACGTCTTCAAACCTGCAACCAGACGCGTGCGCTGAATCGCGACGCCCCAACGCTCATATTGCAGGAAGTTTCGTTGTCGTAAAGAAGCCATGAGTACCCT
>NZ_JBPCSJ010000404.1:0-3248 GCF_051007235.1 Hydrogenophaga sp.
CCGAACGTGACCCGCCTGCAAGACAGCGGCGCCGCCGAAAGCGTGGCCACCAGCGTGCAAGGTGTGCGCTGGGAAGCCTGGAGCCCCGAGAAACAGGCCGCCCTGCTGGCCGAAGGCCGCCCGGTGTTTGTCGACTTCACCGCCGCCTGGTGCGTGACCTGCCAGTACAACAAGCGCACCACCCTGGCCGACGCAGCCGTGCTGGGCGACATGGCGGCCCAAAACGTGGCCCTGCTGCGTGCCGACTGGACGCGCCGCGACGCCGCCGTCACCGCCGCCCTGGCCCAGCTCGGCCGCAACGGCGTGCCGGTGTACACCCTGCTCCAGAACGGGCAGCCGCCGGTGGTGCTGAGCGAAGTGCTGGGCGTGGACGAGGTGCGCGCTGCCCTGGCCCGCCTCTGAGCGCGGTGTGACCGCCGAGCAGCGGAACCCCGGACCGCCCAGCCGGGTCACAACGGGCCCGACGCCCACAGGAGTGCATCCCATGCTGCAACGCCGCCCCTTCATCGCCCAAGGCCTCGCCCTGGGTGCCGCCACCCTGCTGCCCGCCGCCTGGCGGCCGGCCTTTGCCGCAGTGGCGGTCGGCCAGCCCGCGCCAGACTTCACGCTGCAAAACACCGCCGGCCAGCCGGTGAAACTCTCTCAGTTCAAAGGCAAACCGGTGGTGCTGGAGTGGAACAACCCCGGCTGCCCCTTCGTGCGCAAGCACTACCAGGGCAACATGCAGGCGCTGCAGAAAGACTTCACCCAGCGCGGTGTGGTCTGGCTGGCCATCAACTCCACCGAAGACGCCAGCGGTGACTACCAGCCCCCGCCGCAACTGGCGCGCTGGATGCGCGACCAGGGCGCCAGCCCCAGCGCGACGCTGATGGACGAAGACGGCAGCGTCGGCAAACGCTACGGCGCCCGCGTCACCCCGCACATGTACATCGTCAACGCCCAGGGCCTGCTGGTGTATGCCGGCGGTATCGACAGCATCCCGTCCGCCCGCGTGGCCGACATTGAAAAAGCCACCAACCACGTGCGCCAGGGCCTGACCGAACTGCTGGCCGGCAAGCCGCTGAGCGTGGCCACCAGCCTGGCGTATGGCTGCAGCATCAAATACAAAAACGCCGCCGCATGACCCGAAACCGCCCACCACAGCACCCCGCCCGCCCCGCGCCCCGCCGCCAGGCCCTGCGCGGGCTCGCGGCCCTCACCCTGGCCGCCACGGCGGGCCTGCTGGGCGCCTGCTCTGACAAAGCCCCCGCCGCCGGCGACCCGCTGCGCGTCAGCCTCGAAGAAGGGCGCCAGCTCTTCGAATCGAGGCAGGCCCTGCTGTTCGACATCCGCGAGGCCGACGAACACGCCACCGGCGTGGCCAACGGCGCCCGGCTGCTGCCCATGTCGCAGCTCCAGCAGCGGGCCGGCGAAATCCCCAAAGACCCGGCGCAGCCGGTGCTCATCATCTGCAACACCCAAAACCGCTCCAGCAAAGTGGTGCAGGCCATGCAAGAAGCCGGGTGGACCAACGTGCGCTACGTGCACGGCGGCATGAGCACCTGGGCCAAGAACGGCTGGCCCATGGTCAAACCGTTCGGGCTGCCCGCGTCCTGATCCACCGACGGCGCCGCCCACCGCGGCCGCAGCGCGTCAGTCCTCGCCCAGGTGCCCACGCGCCTGGGCCGCGGCAGGGTCTTTGAAGATCGCCATGGCCGTGAGCAGACGCCGAAACCCCAGCCGGCGGTAAAACCCTTCTTTGCCGGGCATGGCGTAGAGCAGGATCTTCTGGTGCCCGCGCGACGCCTCGACCAGCCGCGCCACCACCTCGCGCCCCAGACCGGTCCCCTGGTGGCTCGGCAGCACCGCCACATCACAGATGTACGAACAGTCCGCCCCGTCCGCCAGCGCACGGCCCGCGGCCACCAGCACACCCTGATCGTCGTGGGCGAAGCAGGTGAAGCGGCTGTTGGTGAACACGGTGCGCAAATGCGCCGCCGGCTTGTGGCCCAGCGGCGCCAGCCGGTACAGCGTTTCGAGCGCGTCCCAGTCGATGGCGTCCGGGGTGTCTGTCCAGGTCAGGGGCATGGGGCGCTGTGACCCATGGCCGGTGTGCTGGAGGCGAGATGTCATGGGCTTGGCGGAGTGTGTTGAGGTGCGCCTTCCGGGAACGCCGGAATGCCTGGCGCAATGGGCCACCAACTGGCCTTTGAGGCCGTGAAGGCATGAAATGCCAATGGTGTGCCCACGGGTTCTTGCAAGAGCCCGGCCCTGATGCGCAAGACGCCCAGGAGCGATTCACGTTTGCTGTAGACCGGAGAGCCGCAGACCTTGCAGAAAGCCCGAATCTTGCCTGGAGATGATTCGTACTGCTGCAGCAATTCCTCGCCTCGCGAAAACTCCAACGCAGCGGCCTCAACGGGAATGTTTGTGGCGACAGGGCCGCCCTGTGCTTGCCTGCATTGGGAGCAATGGCAGACCTGGATGGGTGCCAACGGGCCTTGGATGTTGAAGCTGATACCGCCGCAACGGCACGATCCTTGGTGATTGATGCTCATGCGATTTTCGTGTTGCCTAACGTTGAAGCTGAGGGGCCGTAGCCAGCTGGCCGCGCGGAGCTGAAAATGGAAAGACAGCATAGCGCGGCCAGCTGGGGGCGGTCCACTCGAGCGACCGGTTAGCCATGGTCGAGAAGATACAAGCCACATTGCCCGGCCCATTTTCGAATGATGTCAATGGAGGCGCGACTATTGAAGTAGAAGTGATGCGTGTCATCCCAGCTCTCGAAAAACGCGCAACCCAGCTCAGGCAAAACAACTTGGAATTGGCGATGCTTTAGCGTCGTGCCGCCATTCGGCGTGCAGTACTTGTACAGCACCTCTGATGAGGTGAACTCGCGAAAGATCGTGCGGTCGTGCGCGCGCCTGCGAAATGCAAAGGACAGAACTGGCGTTCCAGTAACGAGCAATGCACAGAACTTAGCGTGACGGGCAGTACGAATTTCCTGTTCTTCGGGCGGCACATTCTCCAAGAGGTCATTGGCCTCGTCGCGTGTAAGCCAGCGATCGAAGACTGAGACCGCCAGCCCATTCACATGGCTTGGTAGATCGCCTTCGTTCCAGGCAACTGCTCTGAGCCATGGGTAATGAAGTCGCAGTTCCGCCTGGCGAACTTCCGGCAAGTTGACAAGGCGGCGCATCTGAATGGCTAACGTTTGAGCTGAGCGGACCCCACCGGGTTGGTGCTTGGCCCGCGAGGTGGATGATGAC
>NZ_JBPCSJ010000405.1:0-2920 GCF_051007235.1 Hydrogenophaga sp.
TCCCAGTTATGCCCCCGAACTGCCCGAGCGCGTGCGCCGCGGCAACTACGTGTGGCCCACGGTGTTTGCCGACGTGGACAACCGCATGCGAATAGCGCAGGAAGAAATCTTCGGCCCGGTCGCCTGCCTGATCCCGTTCAAGGACGAGGCGGATGCGATCCGCATCGCGAACGACATCGCCTACGGTCTAAGCAGCTATGTCTGGACCGAGAACATCGGCAAGGCGCACCGGGTGGCGGCTGCGGTGGAAGCGGGCATGTGTTTCGTGAATTCGCAGAACGTGCGGGACTTGCGGCAGCCGTTTGGTGGCACCAAGGCATCGGGCACGGGGCGTGAGGGCGGGACGTGGAGTTACGAGGTGTTCCTGGAGCCGAAGAACGTCGCTGTTTCCATGGGCTCGCACCATATTCCTCATTGGGGTGTTTGACGTGCTCGCTGTGGTTTCGCTCACAGACCCGGGCGGAATGGCGATCGCGGGGTACACGACTCCGCGAATGTCCCCCGAAATGGGCTGCGCCCATTTCTCCTCCTTTATTTCGCTGCGTCGTGCACCCCACGCTCACCATTCAGAAGCAGCGATGGCACTCCCCGGTCGGTGTACCGATGCGCAGCGAGTGAAGGCGGTGATGGGGGGCTGCCGCAGCGAAAGGGCGACGCGGGCGAGGTTCCCACGGATGTGGGCGCCCGTTGTCGGGATGGGATGCGAGGCGCAAAACGCAGACGGGCCGGTCGGCCCGGCGAGGCTTTGCAACGACGCAGACCGCCCGAGAACGGGATGCCCGCGCCGTGCGGAACCTCGTCCGCGTCGCCTGACGGAGGAGGGCCGGAACGGCACGGGGGACATTCGCGGAGGCAGGCCCGCGTCGCCGCCTTCCACCACACACGTCAGCCGATAAGCAACAGGAGACAACAGCATGGGCAAAGTAGCACTGGTCGGCAAGATTACCCACGTCCCCTCGATGTACCTCAGCGAACTCGACGGCCCCCGCAAAGGCACCCGCCAGGACGCCATCGACGGCCACAAGGAAATCGCACGCCGCTGCCGAGAACTGGGGGTAGACACCATCGTCGTCTTCGACACCCACTGGCTCGTCAACGCCACCTACCACCTCAACTGCGCCGAACACTGGCAAGGCACCTACACCAGCAACGAGCTGCCCCACTTCATCAGCAACATGGGCTACGCCATCCCCGGCAACCCCGAGCTCGGCCAGCTGCTCGCCAAGGTGGCGAACGAGCACGGCGTCGAAGCCCTGCCCCACCACGCCACCACGCTACAGCCCGAATACGGCACGCTCGTGCCCATGCGCTACATGAACGCCGACCAGTACTTCAAGGCGGTCTCGGTCTCGGCGCTGTGCACCTCGCATTACCTCAACGACAGCGCCCGCCTGGGCTGGGCCATGCGCAAGGCCGTCGAAGACCACTACGACGGCACTGTCGCTTTCCTCGCCAGCGGCTCGCTCAGCCACCGCTTCGCACAAAACGGCCTCGCCCCTGAATACGCCTTCAAGGTCTGGAGCCCCTTCCTGCAACACCTGGACGACGAGGTCGTGCGCATGTGGAAAGCGGGCGCGTGGAAGGACTTCTGCGAGATGCTGCCCGAGTACGCCGCCAAGGGCCACGGCGAAGGCTTCATGCACGACACGGCCATGATGCTCGGCGTGCTGGGCTGGAGCGAATACACCGGCCAGGCCGAGATCGTCACGCCGTACTTCGGTGCCAGCGGTACCGGCCAGATCAACGCGCTGTTCCCGGTGCTGCCGGTCAGCGGATCGGCCATCCCGCAGCCCGTGGCCTCGCGCGCCGACGGCTTCTCAACCATCGCCACCCGACTCTGAAGATGCCCCACCTCGTCATCCTCTACACCCCCACTCTCGACAAGCCCGCCTCGCAAGGCGGTGTCGACATGAGCGGCCTGTGCCGCGCGCTGGCCGACTCCATGCTCGCAGTGCGCGACGAGCAGGACCGCCAGGTCTTCCCCACCGGCGGCACGCGCGTGCTGGCCTACCCCGCGGCGCACAGCGCGGTGTCCGACGGCGGTGCGGCGGGCGTGGCCGCGGGCCTGGGCGGCGACTACGCCTTCGTCTACATGAACGTGCGCATGGCCAAGGGCCGCAGCGCGGTCGTGCACCAGCGCGTGGGCGAGGCGCTCAACGCCGTGGTGAAAGAGCGCTTCGCCGAACAGCTGGCCAGGCGCCCCATCGGCATCACCGTGCAGGTGGACGAAGGCACAGAGGTCTTCGACGCCAAGAACAGTTCCCTGCACCCGCTCTTCAACAAGTCATAAAGAAGCCATGTTCGACGACGCCCTCGTTCAGCAGCTCGCCGCCGAGCTGCAGCAGTCCCAGCAGACCCGCACGCAGGTCGAGCACTTCTCCAAACGCCACCCCGGCATGACTGTCGAAGACGGCTACCGCATCGGCCGCGCCTGGGTCGAGCTGGAAAAAGCCGCCGGCAAAAAAGTCATCGGCCACAAGATCGGCCTGACCAGCCGCGCCATGCAGATCAGCAGCCAGATCGACGAGCCCGACTACGGCACCCTGCTGGACGACATGCTCTACACCGCGAAGGCCGGCGAGGTGCTGGAGATTCCGGTCAAGAACTTCATCGCCCCGCGCGTCGAGGTCGAACTGGCCTTCGTGCTCAAGGCGCCGCTGGCCGGCCCGAACGTGACGGTGGAAGACGTGTTGGCCGCGACCGAGTACATCACCCCCGCCATCGAAATCATCGACGCGCGCATCGAGCAGTTCGACCGGCACACCAAGGTGATGCGCAAGGTCTACGACACCATCAGCGACAACGCGGCCAACGCCGGCATCGTGATCGGCGCGGGCGACCCCGCGTTCAAGGCCGACCCGCGCAGCACCAACCGCCCCTGGTGCGGCGCCATCCTGCGGCAGAACGGCGCGGTCGAAGA
>NZ_JBPCSJ010000406.1:0-4667 GCF_051007235.1 Hydrogenophaga sp.
GCGGGCGGGGTGAAGAGGTAAGTGGGCATGGTGAACAAAGGAATGGGGGCGGAGTGAAGCGCCTCAAACCGGGAACACCGCGGAATCGGCTTTGCCGGGCCGCTGGTGTTGCCCCCTTGAGGGGGTGACGCGCATAGCGCGGCGCGGGGGTGTTACCTCACCTCATACACGCCGAGCTTGCGGTGCAGCGGCGATTCGTCGGCGATGAAGACAAAGGCCGGCTGGTCGGCCGAGCGGTTGCTCAGCGTCACCGGCTCGTAGCCGGGGGCGCAGCAGGTGTCGGCCTCGACCAGTTCAAAGCGTTTGCCGCAGGTGGACACGTCCACCGCACCTTCGATCAGGTGGAACACCTGCGCCGGCGAACGCGCGGGCAGCGCCAGCGTCTGGCCGGGCTTGAGCATCAGCGCGTAGAAGCCCAGGATGTTCTCGGCGTCGTCGCCCGTTTCCGGGTTGACGTAGGTGACCTGCACGCAGTCGAGCTGCGGCTCGTTGGCGGCCATTTCCACCAGCGCGGCGCGCGTGGCGCTCCAGGGGTAGCGCAGCATCGGGTAGCGCTTGTCGCTGCGGCGGAACACCTGCGTGGGCACCACGCCGGCGCGGGTCCAAGCGCGGTCGCCGCTGCCTTGTTTGACGGTTTGGCGCGAGCCGTTGATGTGGTAACTCGCCTCCATGTAATAGACCAGCGGCAGGTCCAGCACATCCAGCCACACCACCGGGTCGCTGCCGTCGTGGCCGTGCTCGTGCCACAGCCCGGTGGGAGTCAAGATCAGGTCGCCGCGGCGCATCGGGCATTTCTCGCCGTCCACCGTGGTGTAGGCGCCTTCACCCTCCACGATCATGCGCACGGCGTTGGGCGTATGGCGGTGGCTGGGCGCCCATTCGCCCGGCAGCAGCAGCTGCATGCCCAGGTAGATGGCGGGGCTGGCCTTCATGTTCTCCAGGCCGTGGCCGGGATTGGCCAGCACCAGCACGCGGCGCTCGGCCTTCTCGATCGGGGTCAGCTCGCCGGCCTTCAGCAGCAGCGGCTTGAGCGTGGCGTAGGGCCAGTGCACGGCCTGTGTGGCGCGGGTGGGCACACCCGGCGGCAGCACCGCGCGCAGGCTGGGCCACAGCGGCACCAGGTTGAGGTTTTTCAGGTCGTCGCGGTAGTCCTGTGGCAGGTCTTCCAGGCGGCCGAGTTCGTGGCTCATGGACTTGTCTCCTTGCGATGGGGCCGGTCTGGCTGCACGCTAATAATCAGTGTGCTGATCATAAGAGCGCTGCTAAACTGGGTCAACAGCCGCCCACTCACTGCCCTCGCTCACATGGACTCCCTCGACACCACCGGGCTCGACATCGACCAGCATCCCGGCTTCGCGATCCGGCGTCTGCACCAGATCTCGGTCGGCATCTTTCTGCAGGCGGTGGGTGATCTGGGGGTCACGCCGGTGCAGTACGCCGCCTTGCGGGTGGTGGCCCAGCAGCCTGGCATCGACCAGCGCACGCTGGCCCGGGCCATTGCGCTGGACACCTCCACCACCGGTGGCGTGGTGGACCGGCTCGAAGCCCGCGGCTGGCTGGAGCGGCGCCTCTCACCCGACGACCGCCGCGCGCGCCAACTGTTCCTCACCCCCGAGGGCCAGCAAGGCCTGGCCGACACCTTGCCGGGCGTGCAGCGCTCGCAGGAACAGGTGCTGGCGCCGCTGACGCCCCGCCAGCGCATCG
This sequence comes from Hydrogenophaga sp., assembly GCF_051007235.1. Classification (GTDB taxonomy): domain Bacteria; phylum Pseudomonadota; class Gammaproteobacteria; order Burkholderiales; family Burkholderiaceae_C; genus Hydrogenophaga. Next base: position 1,705 of record NZ_JBPCSJ010000406.1, read on the forward strand.
AGTTCATGCGCCTGCTGCGGCTGCTGGTGACACAGAACAACGAGCTCAGCCGCGCGCCCGGCGGCGAGGCGGCGCGATGAGCGTCCGCATGGCGTCTCTGCGCGAGGGCTACGCCGCCCTCGTGTTCGGTGCCAGCGGTGCGCTGGGCGCGGCGTTTGTGGCCGCGCTGCAGGACGATCCGCGTTGCGCCCGCGTGACCGGCCTCTCGCGCCAGGGCGACCCCGCGCTGGAGCTGGGCAGCGAAGCCAGCATCGCCGCCGCCGCGGGCCGGCTGATGCCGCAGGGTCCGTTCCACCTGGTGGTGGACGCGACCGGGGCGCTCACGCTCGACGGCCGCGGTCCCGAAAAGCGCCTGGACGAACTCAACGCCGACGCGCTGCAACGCGCGCTGCAGGTCAACGCCGTGGGCCCGGCGCTGCTGCTCAAGCACTTCGCGCCGCTGCTGGCCAGCGGCGAGCGGGTGGTCTGGGCCAAGCTGTCGGCGCGGGTCGGCAGCATCGAAGACAACCGCAAAGGTGGCTGGTACGGCTACCGGGCGGCCAAGGCCGCGCTCAACCAGCTGCTGCAGACCGGCGCCATCGAACTGGCCCGCCGCCGGCCGGACCTGGTGGTGGCCGCTCTGCAGCCGGGCACGGTGCGTTCGGCGCTGAGCCGGCCGTTTGTGGGTGACGCGGCCATGGACCCGGCCGAATCGGCGCAGCGCCTGCTGGCCGTGCTCGACGGCCTGCCCGCCACCGGGCGCGCGCACTTCGTGGACCACCAGGGGCAGTCCATCCCCTGGTGAACCTGGCGTCGCCGTTCAGGCGCTGCGTGTGGCCGGCAGCGCGTGGGCCTGCAGTTGCGCCAGCTCCACAAAGTCAAGCACGCGGGCGTGGGTCGCTTCCAGGTGCACAGGCGGGGCCACGCCGGCGTCCAGCGCTTCCTTCCAGCGCAGCGCGCACAGGCACCAGCGGTCGCCGGGTTTGAGGCCAGCGAAGCGGAACTCGGGTCGTGGCGTCGTCAGGTCGTTGCCGCGTTCGAGCGAAAAGCGCAGGAAATCGGCCGTGACGCGGGCGCACACGACGTGGCTGCCCAGGTCGTTGGCGTCGGTGGTGCAGCAGCCGTCCCGGAAATACCCGGTCAGCGGATCGAAGGAGCAGGCCTGCAGTTCGGTGCCCAGGACGTTGAGGTGTGGCATGGCGGGAGCAAAGGTGTTCGAGGCCCGCATGGTGTCACGGTTGCCATGGCCCGGTGGCGCAGGGGGTTGACCCGTAACCCTGTGGTAACAGGTTTCCAACATAATGCGAAACCAAATTACAACGCCCGACCTGCCATCCCCTGACGGAGACCCTCACATGCCCCAGCGCGCCACCAAAATCGTTGCCACCCTTGGCCCTGCGTCCAGCGATCCCGCCCTGCTCGAAGCCATGATCCGCGCCGGCGTCAACGTCGTGCGTCTGAACTTCTCGCACGGCAAGGCGCAGGACCACATCGACCGCGCCACCCTGGTCCGCGAGGCGGCCCGCCGCGCCGGCCGCGAGGTCGGCATCATGGCCGACCTGCAGGGTCCCAAGATCCGTGTCGGCAAGTTCGCCGAAGGCAAGGTGATGCTCGAACCGGGCCAACCCTTCGTGCTGGACGCCTCGCGCACCGAGCCGGGCGACCTCACGGGCGTGGGCCTGGACTACAAGGAACTGCCGCGCGACGTGAAGGCCGGCGACACCCTGCTGCTCAACGACGGCCTGATCGTCATGACGGTGGACAAGGTGGTGGGCGACGCGGTGTACACGACCGTCAAGCTCGGCGGCGAGCTGTCCAACAACAAGGGCATCAACAAGCAGGGCGGCGGCCTGACCGCGCCCGCGCTGACCGCCAAGGACATGGAGGACATCAAGACCGCCATGAGCCTGCAGGCCGATTACGTGGCCGTGAGCTTCCCCAAGAACGCGACCGACATGGAGCTGGCCCGCCAGCTGTGCAACATGGCCGCGGCGCAGTACAACCACAAGCCCGGCCTGATCGCCAAGATCGAGCGCGCCGAGGCCATCCCCGAGCTGGCCAACATCCTCAAGGTGTCCGACGGCATCATGGTCGCGCGCGGTGACCTGGCGGTGGAAGTGGGCAACGCCGTGGTGCCGGGCCTGCAGAAGCACATGATCAAGCTGGCGCGCCAGATGGACAAGGTGGTCATCACCGCCACGCAGATGATGGAGTCCATGATCGTCAACCCGGTGCCCACGCGCGCCGAGGTGAGCGACGTGGCCAACGCCGTGCTGGACGGTACCGACGCCGTGATGCTCAGCGCCGAGACCGCGGCCGGCAAGTACCCGCTGGAAACCGTGCAGCAGATGGCCGCCATCTGCCAGGCCGCTGAAACGACCGACCACGACCCGCTGGACGACGACTTCATCGACGAGACCTTCACCCGCATCGACCAGGCCATCGCCATGGGCGCGCTGTTCACGGCGCACCACCTGCGCGCCAAGGCCATCGTGGCGCTGACCGAGTCCGGCTCCACCGCGCTGTGGATGAGTCGGCACAGCGTGCGCATGCCCATCTTCGCCGTCACGTCCAAGCTGGCGAGCCAGCGCAAGATGACGCTCTACCGCAACGTGCGCCCGCTGCTGGTGGACACCAGCGCCGACCGCGACACCGCGCTGGCCGAAGCCGAAGCCGACCTGAAGGCGCGCGGCGTGATCCACAAGGGCGACGTGTACGCCATCACCGTGGGCGAGCCCATGGGCACGCCGGGCGGCACGAACACACTGAAGATCATCCGCGCGGGGTAGAGGTAGCCCCCCTGCGCCGCCTTCGGCGTCTTCCCCCCTCTGGCCTGCGGCCGGGGGGGACGCACCCTGTGGCCCGGCAAAGCCGGTTCCACGGGTGCCCTGGTCGCAGACACGTGCGCCGACTGCCAAGCCTCTCCGCCTGCGCCGTTGGGGCATGCCGCTGGCGGTCTGGCACAGCCGGTTCTGCGGCGGCTC
>NZ_JBPCSJ010000407.1:0-2061 GCF_051007235.1 Hydrogenophaga sp.
GGCCGCGGGCGTGGCCATCGGCCTGAACGACCGGATCGAACTCTCGTTCGGCCACCAGGACTTCAACACCCGCGCCACCGGCACCGCGCTGGGCCTGCCCGGCCTGCACCTCCAACAAGACGTGCTGGGCGCCAAGTGGCGCTTGGCGGGCGACGCCATCGTCGACAGCGACACACTGATGCCGCAGATCGCCGTGGGCGTGCAGCACAAGCGCCTGCAATCGAGCGGGCTGGACGGCACGCTGGCCGCGCTGGGCGCCGACCGCAGCGGCACCGATGTGTACGTGAGCGCGACCAAGCTGTTCCTGGCGCAGGGCGTGCTGGTCAATGGCACGCTGCGCGCCACGCGCGCCAACCAGGGCGGCCTGCTGGGCCACGGTGCCACGCTCGGCGGGGCCGACGACGGCTACGAACTGGTGCCGGAAGTCTCGGTGGCCTGGCTGCTGCGCAAGGACCTGGCCGTGGGCCTGGAATACCGCGCCATGCCCAACAAGCTGCAACGCGCCGGTGCCGCCGCCGGCCTGGGCAACGGCCTGCGCGCCGACGACTGGATGGACCTGTTCGTCGCCTGGACGCCGAGCAAAAACGTCTCGCTCACCGCCGCCTGGGTGAACCTGGGCCGCATCGTACCCGCCACCACTGCCGGCCGCCAGCAGACCGGTTTCTACACCTCCGCCCAGTTCGCTTTCTAAATACCCCCACCGATCACCCATCCCATGAAACACCTCATCACCGCCACCACCCTCACCCTGCTGGCCATGGCCAGCGGCGCCGCCATCGCCCAGGGCATGGCCCAGCCCATGTCGCCCCTCCCGTCGCCCCAGCCGTCGCCCGCCTCGGCCTACCCGGTGGCACCGGCGCCCGGCCTGTTCGACGCGCTGGGCCAGAAGGCCGGCATCCGCACGCTGATGGACGATTTCACCCAGCGCCTGCGGGCCGACGCGCGCATCGGCGAGCAGTTCAAGGACACGAAGCTCGACGCGCTGGCCAGCCAGCTGACCGACCAGGTCTGCCAGCTCGCCGGCGGCCCCTGCGTCTACAAGGGCCCGGACATGAAAGAAGCGCACGCCAACATGGACGTGACGCGCGCCCACTTCAACGCGCTGGTGGAAGTGCTGCAGCAGAGCATGGACACGCGCGGCGTGCCGTTCGCGCGGCAAAACCAGCTGCTGGCCCTGCTGGCGCCCATGCACCGCGACGTGGTGAACACGCGATGAGCGCACACACCGACTGGCGCTGCGGTGCCTCCACGCTGCTGCTGGCGGCCGTGTGCGCCAGCGCGGCCACCGCTGGCACGCTGCAGATCACCGTGACCAGCAAAGACGGCCAGCCCCTGCCCGACGCGGTGGTGCTGGTGGAGCCCGCCAGCGGCGCGCGCGGCAAGGCGCCCGCGCCGATGCAGACCAGCATCGCGCAGCACAAGATGCAGTTCGTGCCCGCGGTCAGCGTGGTGCCGGTGGGCTCGCGCGTGCGCTTCACCAACCAGGACGGCTGGGACCACCACGTGCGCGGCGTGCCCGCGGGCATGGCCGGCCTGACCGCCGGCTCGGGCGCCGGCTTTGAACTGCGCCTGGCCGGCCAGGTGAGCGGCCAGGCACCCGCCAGCACCGAGGTGGTGTTGCAGCAGCCCGGCCCGCTGCAGCTGGGCTGCCACCTGCACGGGTCCATGCGCGGCTTCGTCTACGTGGCCGACACGCCCTGGGTGGTCAAGACCGACGCGCAGGGCGTGGCCACCCTGGGCGACGTGCCCGAGGGTGCGGCACGCGTGCGCGTCTGGCACCCGGACCAGCTGGTCGAAGGCTCGCCCACCTCGGTACAGGTGCAGGCGGTGTCCACCCTCACCGTGCCCACCCAGGTGGTGCCGCGCCGGCGGCGGCTGTGATGGCCTGGCGCAGCCCGTGGACCAGCAGGAGCGAAAGGCGCTGGCCAGCGAAGGCCACCGTGCTGGACCACAATGCGCCCATGCAAGACGAACCCGACCAGGCCCTCATCGCCCTCATCGACCGCGTGGCCGCGCGCGAGGAAACCGCGCTCAAGGCGCTGTACGACCAGACCTCGGGCA
>NZ_JBPCSJ010000408.1:0-3893 GCF_051007235.1 Hydrogenophaga sp.
CACGATGGCGGCCACCCGGGCCGGGTCTTCGCCCGCGCCCACCAGGCTCTCGCGCAGCACGCCGGCCTTGCGTTCGCTGGCCACGAACCACAGGGTCTGCGGCTGCAGCGCCAGCGCCGCGCGCAAGGCCTGCAGGTCGCGCCGGCCCTGCGTGGCCACGACCACCAGGCCGCCGGCCGGCAGGGCCTGCGCCACCGCCTCGCTGCGGTCGCTGCCGACCACCCGCGCCGCATCGGGGAAGTCGCTGGCCAGCGCGCCGTCGGCCACCAGTACCGTCTGCAGGCCGATGCGCGGGGCCAGCCCGGTCAGCGCGCGCGCCACCGGCGAGTCGCCGAACACCACCAGCTGAGGGGCCGGCAGCACGGGATCGATGAACAGCTCCAGCGTGCCGCCCGAGTGGCAGGCCATGCCGAACTCCAGCACATCGCCCAGCGTGCGCTCGGCGGTTTCGTCGGTGGGCGCGATGCGGATGCTTTGCGGCTGGCCGCTGGCCAGCGCCTGGCGCACGGTCTTGACCACCGCCGGTTGCGCGCAGCCGCCGCCGATCCAGCCGTGGATCTGGCCGTCCGCCGTGACCAGCGCCTTGTCGCCGGCCTTGGCCGAGGTGGGCGCCTGCGCGCGCAGCACCGTCACCAGCGCGAAGGGCCGGTCTTCAGCCTGCAGCCGGGCGGCGTCGGCGATCCATTGGTGGCGGTTCATGGTGTGTCTCCTTCAGTACAGCAGGGGCTTGGCTGCCGCCAGGTCGGCCAGGCTGGCCAGCGGCACGAAGCGGTGGATGTGTGTGCGCGCGCCCTGCACCGCAGCAGCGGCGGGCACGCCGCGCGTGGGGTGGAACCAGGTGATGCGCGCGCCGCGGCCGCGCAGCGCCTGCAGCGCCTCGGCCAGCTGTTCGGGTGCGTCGGTGTCGAAGCCGTCGGACATCACCCACACGCGGGCGCCGCGCCGCAGCTGGGCGCGGGCATGGGTGCGGGCAAAGTCCTGCAGGCTGGCGGCGATGCGGGTGCCGGCGCCGAAGCCGGCGGTCACCGCGTTGATCTTTTCCTGTACCGTGGCCGAGTCCCGCTGCATCAGCGGCGTGACCTCGGCCAGCCGGGTGTGGAACACGAACACGCGGGCCTGCGCTTCCATCGCAAAGGCCCGCGCGACACGCAGGAACAGCGCGGCGTGCGCTTCCATCGATCGGCTCACGTCGGCCAGGATGAACAGGCGCGGCGGCTCCTCGCGCCGCACCTGCCAGGCGGGTGCCAGCGGCTCGCCGCCCCAGGCCACGCTGCGGCGCAAGGTCTGGCGCAGGTCCAGCCGCTGGCCGCGGTGCACGCCGCGCCAGCGCCGCGTGGGCAGCGGGCGCAGTTGCGCGGTGATCTGGCGCGCCAGGCGCTGCAGCGTGCCCAGCTCCTGTGGCAGCCACATCTGGCCATCGCGCTGGTGCAGGGCTTCCATCTGTGGCGCGCTGCGGCTGGCGCCGCCCATGGCGCGCGGGCTGCCGGCCTCGCTGTCGCCCGCGCCGGCCTGTGGTGCGTCGGCTGCGCTCTGCGGGGCGGACTTCGCCGGTGTGGGCGGTTGTTGCGCCGCATCCATCTGTTCGCGCATCTGCTGCACCGACTGGCGCAGGTCGCGCGACGGTCGCGTCTGCCCGCTCACGCGCACCGAGCCACGCACCCGCTCGGGGTGCCAGTAGCGGTCGAACAGGTCGGGCCAGAGCCGCCATTCGCGCGCGCTGTGGCAGGCGATGGCGCGCCAGGCCGCGTTCAGGCGCGCGCCGTTCAGTGCGCCCAGCGCCAGCGCGGCCTGCAACATGGCCTGCTGCTCGGCCACACCCACCGTCAGCCCGTGGTCGCGCAGCAGGGCTGCGAAACCGGAGAGCGTTTCGCTAGGGGCGAGCGCGGGCGCGTGGTTCATGTCGCGGCGGCGTTGGCGGGGGCCTTTTCGGCCACGCCCACGGTGCGCCGGCCTTCGATCAGCTGGCGCGCACGGTCGGCGCCGAGCACGAAGCGGTCTTCGCGCGTCTTGAGCAGGCAGCCCAGCGTGGTCAGCAGCACCGCCATGTCCTCGGGCAGGGTGTGGTGGTGCATCCGGTGCAGCGCGTTGACCCAGTCCAACGTTTCGGCGATGCCAGGGATCTTGCTCAGGTCTTCGTGGCGCAGACGCTGCACGAACTGCACCGCCTCTTCCACCAGCCGGGTGTCGGCCGCGGGCAGGGCGGTTTTCACGATGGCGATCTCGCGAGCCAGCGTCGGGTAGTCGAGGTGGTGGTACAGGCAGCGGCGGCGCAGCGCGTCCGACAGCTCGCGGGTGCCGTTGCTGGTCAGGATCACGCGCGGGATGTGGCGCGCGCGCAGCGTGCCGATCTCGGGCACGGTGATCTGGTACTCGGCCAGCACCTCCAGCAGGAAGGCTTCGAAGGCCTCGTCGGCGCGGTCGATTTCGTCGATCAGCAGCACGCAGGGCCCGTCCTGGCTGATCGCCTTGAGCAGCGGCCGCTCCAGCAAAAAGTCGCGGCTGAAGACGTCGGACTCTTTGACCGTGCCGGGCTGCCCGTCGTGCAGGCGGATCGCCATCAGCTGGCGGCCGTAGTTCCACTCGTAGGCCGCCTGCGCCAGGTCCAGGCCCTCGAAACACTGCAGCCGCACCAGCACAGCCCCCTGGGCCTGCGCCAGCGCGGTGGCCAGCGCCGTCTTCCCCACCCCCGCATCGCCGTCCAGCAGCAGCGGCCGCTGCAGCTCACCGGCCAGCCACACCGTGGTGGCCAAGTCGGCGTCGGCGAGGTAACCCACCTGCTGCAGTTGCTCGCGCAGCTCGCGGTCGGCATTCATGCGTGAGGTACTTGTGTTCATGTCAGAAACCGTTCTCCGGCGCGTATTCCGCACCGCACGCCGCACCCTCAGCCCAGTGGCACCGCCGGGCTGGCTTTGCCAGACGGCTGGTGCCGCCCCCTGGGGGGTGACGCGCAGCGGCGCGGGGGGTCACGCTTTTTTTCCGAACAGGCCGAGCCACCAGTTCTTGATCAGCACCCACACGATGGCCAGGCCGTTGATTTCCTGGGCCACCGGTGGCGCGGCGCGGGGAGCGGGTTCGGCCACGGCCGGTGCCGCGGTCGTTGCGGCAGCTTCACCGCCGCCGAACGCCACCGCATCATCTTGGGCGATGGCCTGCGACGCCGGCGCCGGCAGCGCCAGCGCGGCCTGGCGGAAGTTCTCCACGAACTGCACCAGGATCATGTCGGACACCTGCACCATCATGCGGCCACCGAACTGGGCGAACTTGCCGTTGACGATGACGGCCGCGTCGCCGTGCAGCACGCTGGCCGCCGGGTTGGCGGGGTCGGCTTCGATGGTCGCGCTCAGGTCCATGGACGCGGACGAGCCGCCCTTGTCTGCGCCCTTGCCGCGCAGCACCATCTTGCGACCGGCCTCGTCCTTTTCCAGCACGTCGACCTGGCCACCGAACTGGGCCACGGCCGGGCCGACCTTGACCTTGACGCCGCCTTTGTACGAGGTGTCGGACAACTGCTCGGTCAGCTCGGCGCCGGGCATGCAGCCGGCCACGGCCTTGAGGTCGCCCAGGATGGCCCAGGCACGGGCCGGGTCCACGTCGAGCGGATAACGTTTGTCGAGTTTGACTTCCATCTTGTGTTGCCGATCAGAGGTTGAGGCCGCGGGCCTTGAGTTCTTTCCAGACGCGGAACGACGTGTGCGGCATGTCCATGTGCGTCACACCGATGTGCGAGAACGCATCGACCACCGCCGAGGTGAAGGTGGGAATGCTCCCCACGTGCGGCGACTCGGCCACGCCCTTGGCGCCGATGGGGTGGTGGGGGCTGGGCGTGACGGTGAAGTCGGTCTCCCACTTCGGTGTTTCCACGGCGGTGGGCAGGAAGTAGTCCATCAGGGTGT
>NZ_JBPCSJ010000409.1:0-9790 GCF_051007235.1 Hydrogenophaga sp.
GCGCTACCGCCACAACTGGGGCCAGCACCTGCGCAGCCTCATGGGCACCGCCCACGAAGGGCCCGAACAGGGGGCGGTGCGCTTTCGCATCGAGATCGCGCCCAGTGGCGCGCTGGCCCGGCTGGACACCCTCTGGAGCACCTCACCCACCGTTGAACAGCGCGCCCGCGCCGCCGTGCGGCAGATGCCGCCCTTGCCGCCCACGCCCACCGGCCAGCCCCTGGTGTTCGAGAAAACCATCGTCTTCGACCCCTGGACCGCCGAAGCGCCCCCGCTCTACAAGAACGACTGCGAGCCGGACCCGCCGGCGCACGGCAACCGCTTCGTGTGGGACGGGCGTTCGCCCCAGGTGGTGGCCGAGCAGGCGGTGGCCCAGAAGCTGGACCCTGTGGCCTACGCCGAATGCCTCAAGCTCCTGCCCCAGGACAGCATCGAGGCCGAAGCCGCCAGCGACGAGCGCCAGCAGAAGCAGTGGGCCTCGCCCACGCTGGGGCGCTGAGGCTGCTTCAGGGGGCTGGCGCCCAGAACACGCTGAACCAGCCGCGCGCATCGGTCCAGTGCGTAGCGGGGCCAAAGCCCGCTTCGCGCAACAGCGCCTCGAACGCCTCGGGCGTCCACTTGTAGGAGTTTTCGGTGTGCAGGCGTTCACCGTCGGCGAACACGCGCTCGCCACCCGGCCAGCGCACGGTCATCGCGCCCTCGGCCTGCAGGTGCATTTCGATGCGCGATTCGGCCGTGTTGAAAAAGGCCACGTGGCGCCAGCGCGCGGGCGCGAAGTCGGTGCCCAGCAGGCGGTTGACGTGCAGCAGCAGGTTGCGGTTGAAGGCCGCGGTCACGCCCAGCGGGTCGTCGTAGGCGGGCTCCAGGATGGCCGTGTCCTTCACCCGGTCCACACCGATGAGCAGGCCGCCGCCAGGGCCGCCGGCCGCGCACACCGCCCGCGCCTGGCGCAACAGCGCCAGGGCCTCGGCGGGGGTGAAATTGCCGATGCTCGACCCGGGGTAGAACACGCAGCGCGGCGCCGCGGCCTGGCCGTGCGCGGCCAGCCAGGCGGCCGCCTGCGCGGGCAGCGCCAGCGCGCTGGAAAAGTCCAGCCCCAGGCCCAGCATGGGCCGTTGCGGGTGGCGCTGCTGCAGCTGGCCCAGGGCGTCCCGCAGGTAGTCCACCGAAATGTCCACCGCCACGTAGCCGGCCGGCCGCAGCACCGGAAACAGGCCCGCCGCCTTGGCGCAGCTGCCCGCGCCCAGGTCGATCAGCACCGCACCGGGCGGCACTTGCTGCGCCATGGCCGCCCCCTGCGCGGTGAAGATCGCCGCCTCGGTACGGGTGGGGTAGTACTCGGTCAGCTCGGTGATGGCGTCGAACAGCCGCGAGCCCAGCGCGTCATAGAAATACTTGGGCGCGATGTGCGCGGCCGGGGCCCGCAGGCCGGCGGCCAGCTCGGCGCGCAGCGCCTGGGCATCGGTCTGGTGCAGCTGGACAAATTCGGGCGTGGAGGGCGTGGGGGACATGGGTTCTCCGGGTGCGGTGGCCGCCACACTGTAGCAACCGCATCGCATGCCCTCACGGCGATGCCGGCGTGCGTGGCCGGGTTCTAATACGCGTTCCCTTATCCCTCTTGATCGGATACCCCATGCACGCACAGAACCTCTCCCGCACCAAACGCGCACTCTTGACCTGCGCCGTGCTCGCCGCCTCCGGCATTGCCTCGCTGGCCCAGGCCCAGCAGACCGTCTTCCGCGTGACCGCCATCCCCGACGAATCGCCCACCGAGCTCGCGCGCAAGGCCGCGCCGCTGGTGAAGTACCTGGAAAGCAAGCTGGGCATGAAGGTCGAGTTCACGCCCGTGACCGACTACGCCGCCTCGGTCGAAGCCCTGGTCAACAAAAAGGTTGACCTGGCCTGGTTCGGCGGCTTCACCTTCGTGCAGGCCAACGTGCGCTCGGGCGGCAAGGTCATCCCGCTGGTGCAGCGCGAGGAAGACGAGAAGTTCAAGTCGGTCTTCATCACCGCCGACCCCGCGATCAAGACCCTGGCCGACCTCAAGGGCAAGGACGTGAGCTTCGGTTCGCAAAGCTCCACCAGCGGCCACCTGATGCCGCGCAGCTTCCTGCTGCAGGCCGGCCTGAACCCCGAGAAGGATTTCCGCCGCGTGGCCTTCAGCGGTGCGCACGACGCCACCATCGCCGCCGTCGCGTCGGGCAAGGTGCAGGCGGGCGCGCTGAACATCTCGGTGTGGGACAAGTTCGTCGCCGACAAGAAGGTGGACACCGAGAAGGTCAAGGTCTTCTACACCACACCGCCCTACTACGACTACAACTGGACCGTGCACGCCGACATGCCGGCCGCCACGCGCCAGAAGCTGGCCGACGCACTGCTCTCGCTGTCCAAGGCCACGCCCGAGGGCAAAGAAATCCTCGAACTGCAGCGTGCCACGAAATTCGTGCCCACCAAGGCCGAGAACTATCGTGGCATCGAAGCCGCTGCCCGCAGCGCCGAACTGCTGTGACCCTCCAGGGTTGATCCTTGAAGATCGCACTGAACGCCGCCAGCGCCCGCCACCCGGCGGCCCGGCCGGGCGCAGCCCCGGCCCTGCAAGCGCTGGACTTGCGGGTCGCACCCGGTGAGCAGGTGGCCGTGATCGGCCCCAGCGGCGCGGGCAAAACCACGTTGCTGCAGCTGCTGGCCTGCGCCCTGCCGCCCAGAGCCGGTTCGGTGATGCTGGACGACCAGGCGCCCTGGCAGCTGCCGCGCGCCGAACTGCAGCGCCTGCGCGGGCGCCTGTTTCTCGCGCCGCAGGTGCCGCCGCTGCCGCCGCGCCAGCGCGTGGTCACGGCTGTGCTGGCGGGCCGCCTGCCGGCCATGGGCACCTGGCAGAGCCTGCGCTCGCTGTTTTACCCGGCGGACATCCCGGCCGCCTTCGACGCGCTGGACCGCTTCGACCTGGCCGACAAACTGTTTGAACGCGTCGACCGCCTCTCGGGCGGCGAGCGCCAGCGCGTCGGCCTGTCGCGTGCGCTGCTGTCGCCGGCCTCGCTCTGGCTCATTGATGAGCCCTTGTCGGCGCTGGACCCGACGCGTTCGCACCAGGCCATCGACACGCTGCTGAGCGCCGCCCGCGAACGCGGCGCCACGCTGGTGACCACGCTGCACCAGGTGGACGTGGCGCTGGAGCACTTCCCGCGCATCGTCGGCCTGCGCGACGGCGCGCTGGCGTTCGACCTGCCCGCGGCCGAGGTGACGCGCGAGCGCCTGCGCGCCCTGTACGCGCAGCACGAGCACGAACTGACCGGCCCGGCACCCGCGCTGGACGACGCCATGCCCGCCACGCCGCAGCCGGTCGTCATGCATTGCCGCTGATGAAACACCCCCGCGCCGCTTCGCGTCACCCCCTCAAGGGGGCGCAGCCAGCAGCCCGGCACAGCCGGTTCTGCGGCCGCCGCTGGCCGCAGGCGTCTCGCCATGGCTGAGTTGCACTTGCGCCTCCCGCCCACCCGCGACCCCGCGTGGCTGCCGCGCCTGTTCTGGACCGGCGCGGCGCTGGTGCTGCTGTGGCCGCTGCTGGTGGCCACCGAATTCAAGCCCTGGGTGCTGTTCGAGGCACAGTGCCTGACGGTCAGCGGCCAGTTCATCGCCAGCTTCTTTCCGCCCGCGCACGGGGCCGACTTCCTGTGGATGGTGGCGCAGGACACCTGGCGCACCGTCGCCATGGCCACCGCCGGTGTGACGCTGGCGCTGGGCCTGGCGATCCCGATGGCGCTGCTGGCCACCCGCGTGCTGTCCATTTCCGCGCTGTCGGGCCGCATGGCGCGCGGGCCGTTCTGGCTGCGCCAGGCGGTGCGCTGGGGTCTCATCGTGCTGCGCAGCATCCCCGAACTGGTGTGGGCGCTGGTCTTTGTGCGCGTGGTCGGCCTGGGGCCCACGGCCGGTGTGCTGGCCATCGCGCTGACCTATGGCGGCATGCTGGGCAAGGTGTACGCCGAGATCCTGGAAAGTGGTGAAACCCATGCCACCGAGGCCCTGCTGCGCAACGGCGCAGGCCGCGTCCAGGCCTTCTTTTATGGCCTGCTGCCGGCCAGCGCGGCCGAGCTGACCAGCTACACCGTCTACCGCTGGGAATGCGCGATCCGCTCGTCCGTGGTGCTGGGCTTTGTGGGAGCGGGCGGTCTGGGCCAGCAGATGGACAACGCCATGAAGATGTTCAACGGCGGCGAGGTGGCCACCATGCTGCTGGTCTTCATGGCCCTGGTGGCGCTCGCTGACCGCACCAGCGCCTGGTTGCGTAAGGCACTCGGATGACCTCCAAGCCTCGCGCCGCCAACCCGCCCTACAGGCTGCCGCCGCCGCTGTTCGACGCGCGCTGCAAGGCCTGCTGGTTCACGGCCGGCCTGGTGGTGCTCGTGGTCGCCAGCTTCTGGTCGCTCGATCTGCAGTGGGCACAGTTCTTTTCGGCCGAAGCGGCGGCCAGCATGGGACGCTTCGTCGGCGAATTTTTTCCGCCCGACACCTCGCCCGCCTTTTTGAAGAAGGTGGCCGCTGCCGCCTGGGAAACACTGGCCATGTCGGCGCTGGGCACGCTGCTGGCCGCCATCGGCGGGCTGGTACTGGCACTGCCAGCCAGCCGCCTGCACAGGCGTGACGCGGCCCGGGGCCGCGCACCCACGCGGCTGCTGCTCAACGCGCTGCGCAGCGTGCCCGAACTGGTCTGGGCCGCGCTGCTGCTGATCTCGGCCGGGCTGGGCCCGTTTGCCGGCACCCTGGCGCTGGCGCTGCACACCACGGGCGTGCTCGGCCGGCTGTTCGCCGAAGCGATCGAGAACGCCCCGCCCGGTCCGGGCGACGCGCTGCGCGCGCAGGGCGTGGGCAGCGGCCGCGTGTTCCTGTACGCCACGCTGCCGCAGGTGCTGCCGCAGTTGCTGAGCTACACGCTCTACCGCTGGGAAAACAACATCCGCGCCGCCGCCGTGCTGGGTGTGGTGGGCGCGGGTGGCCTGGGCCAGCTGCTGGCCTTCCACATGGGCCTGTTCCACATGCCCAAGACCGCCACCGTGCTGGGCGCCATGCTGCTGCTGGTGGCCATCGTCGACGCGGCCAGTCTGGGCACGCGGCGGCTCATGACGCGGTAGAAAAAGCCACCCTGCGCGCATGCGCGCGGCCCCGTCCCCCACACCTGCGGCACCCATGTCCATCGCGGTCCTCATCCTTCTCACGGCCCTGACCGCCAGCATCGCCTTCTGGCATGGCGACCGATCGGCCGGTGAGACAAAACGCGCCCGCACAGTAGGGTTCGCACTGGGCTTGCTGGTGCTGCTGTTCCTCGGGCTCTGGGTGTCGGGCCGCGCGGGCAACGAACCCGCGGCCTACGGCTTTGGCATCGCCATCGCCTTGGCACTGGCCATCATGCTGGTGGCCGGCATCGCATCGGCTGTTGGCAGGGCACTGCGCCGGCGCAAAGACCGCGACTGACCGCATGCAGCGTCAAGCCGCGTGCAACGCCCGCAACGCCACCGAGCGCGCCATCGTCTCCCGATAGCCGATGGCCATGACCCGCTCGCGGTAGTCGCGCGAGAAGCCGGCGTAGTAGCCGGTATCGGGGTGCAGCAGCAGGTCGGCATCGCGCGCGTCGGGTTCGGTCAGGGCGCGCTTGCGCAGGTCGCCGGCGCGCCACGCTTGCGTGCCCTCGGGGGCACGGTCTTCGTGGGCGGAGGCGTCCACCGCCAGCACGCGCTGCGCGCCCAGGCTGCGGGCCAGGCGCACCGGCAGGGGCTGGTGCAGGTCGGCGTCCACGTGCGGCACGCCGTGCAGGGCCACGGGTGAGAACTGGCCTTCGATGGCGCTGGAAGCCTGCACCGCCAGGCCGGCGTCGCCGTGGTTGAAGGCCACCAGCATCCGGGCCGAGGGTCGCCAGGCGACACAAGCCACGGGCACGTCCAGCGCCTGCAGCGGCCGGCCGCCGACGCCGCTGCGCACCCAGTCGGCCAGCGCATCGCCGCTGAGCCAGGGCGGGCCGAAGGGGTTGACGCGCATCACGCGCCAGGGGCTAGCGGTCAGGGCCAGTTGCTGCAAGGCCAGACCGCGGTGACCGGCGGCGCGCATCACCCCCACCAGTGCCCCGGCCGAGGCGCCGACGATGAGGTCGGGTTGAAGACCGAGCTCGTCCAGCGCACGGATCACCCCGACGTGCACGAAGGCACGCGGCCCGCCCGAACTGAGCACCCAGGCCACACCGAAGCTCCGCGCCCACGGTTGCTGGCTGGGCGCGTCGGGGCCGTCGTGGTTGCGGTCGGCGCGGAAGCTGGAGACCGACACACCGGCCCCGGCCACCAGGGAAAGCGCGCCGCCGAGCCAGTGGCGCCGCCGCCAGCCGGCCATCAGGGCTTGGACGACTTGGCCGCGGCCACGGCCTGGGCCAGTTCTTCACCGGTCTTGTAGTGCGGCACCTTGAACACCAGGCGCTTGGCGCGCTGGATGAAGCTGTTGCCGCCCTGGATTTCCTCGCCCCAGTATTTTTCGGCGAGTGCCAGGTTGGTCTTCTCGTCGAGTTCAAACGCGTCCTTGCTGGCCTGGCCGCCGAAGATGTAGAGCTTGCCGTCGATGATCTTCCAGGTGTCGGCATCGCCACCCCAGGGGATGGCGTAGGCAATGCCGTTGGCGCAGTAGCCGCCGAACTGCGGCAGGTACTTCTGCGGCGCCTGGTCGAAGGCGGCCTTGTGCTCGGCGCTGGCGAAGTGCAGGGTCACGCCTTCGTGGGTGGACTTGAAGGCGCTCTGGCCCTGCACGTACTTTCCGTCGGTGAAATAGGCCACCACGTCGGCGCCTTTGAGCAGCACGCGTTGATCGGGCGGGAGCTCGACCGCGTTGACCGGCTGCAGCGCGCCAGACGGGTTCTGCGCCTGCATGGCGCCACAGCCGGCCAGGCCCAGTGCCAGGGTGGCCACGGCCAGGGTGCGAACGATCGGGGTGCGGAGGGTGTGTTTCATGGTCGGACTCGCAAGGATTGTGGGGACAGGGTGGGGCTGATGGGCGCCGCGTGGCTGGTGTGATGCGTCGGCGGTGCCTGAAGTTCGGCGTAGGGCGCGGGCCAGCCGAGCAAGGCGCTGGCGGCTTCGCAGCGTGCGCGCAGGTCGGCCGCGTCGCGCCCGCCCAGGTGCACGATGCCGTAGCGGTAACTGCCCAGCCATTTGAAGTCGCGCGTCATGGAGCCGCGCGGCTTGGGGAACGGGAACAGCAGCGCGTCCGGGAAGGCCTGGGCCAGCGCCCGGCGGCGCGCGGCGTCGGGCATGGTCACGGGCGTGTGGGCGTCGAACACGCGGTAGACGAAGCTGGCCGCCGCACCGGCCACGGGTGCCACACGCAGCACGCCGGCCGGGTCTTCGCCGTGCGCCAGGGCCAGGGCCAGGGCGTGCAGGTCCAGCCCCAGCACGCGCAGGTACAGGTCGGAGAACTGCGAGGCCATGCGCGGGTTGAACTCGATCACGGTGAGCCGGTCGCTCGCCGCGTCGTAGAAGAATTCCATGTTGAACAGGCCGTGCGTGAAGCCCACGGCCTGCAGGAAGCGGCGCGCCACGTCCAGTGCGCGCGCCTGCACCGGCTGCGGCAGCTTGCTCGGCAATTCGAAGCGCATGAAGGCCTGGGTGCCGGGGTACATGACGGCGTCCACCACGCCCAGGGCGTGCACCTCGCCGTTGAACGCGTAGCCGTCGAGGTTGAACTGCTCGGCGCGCACCGGCGCTTCCAGCAGCAGGCGGTGGGCGCTGGGCAGGCCCGGTGCCAGGTCCGAACCCAGCCGCTGCTGAGCCATGCGCTCGAAGGGCTCCACCAGCCGGCGGATGACCCACAGCTCCCAGGCGCCAAAGCGGGTGTGGCGGTGCAGGTCGGCGTGGCTGTGCACCTCGCGCGCGAGCACCGAGAACGCGGCCTTGACCGGCTTGACGAAGCGCGGGTAGGCGATGCCCGGCGGGATGGGCGCGCCGTAGTCGGCGTCGAGCAGCTCAAAGTCCACATTGGCTTCGGGCGCCACGCGCTGCAGCACCTGACGGGCGTGGAACTTGTGCTGGCAGGCCAGGATGGCCGCCACCGGTGTGCCAGGCCAGCCCATGCGTTCGGCCAGCAGGGCCGCGGCCAGCGCACCGAACTGCTCGTGCTGCGAACCGACCGCGCCCCAGCCGCGCCGCGCGGCCTGGCGGGCCAGCCGATCGACGAACCGCGTCATGTCGAACCAGGCCAGGTGCGCGTTGCTGGGGAAGGCAAACAGGTCAAAACCCGCTTCGTCAAAGGCCATGCCCCGCGCAGCACCGGCACGGGCGTGGCCGATGGCGTCCCAGTCGTGGTTGAACAGCAGCAGGGTGCGGGGCGGAGCGGACATGGTCGGGCAGGAACTCTGCCCAGTATGTCGCAAACGGTCGCGGTTTCTTACAGCAGGGCGGCTCAACCCGGGGCGCTGGTCGGGCGGTCCGGTGTGCCTTTCAGCGCGGCAGCAGGCGCAGCAACTGGCCGTCGCGGTCGTCGGTCAGCAGGTACAGCGTGCCGTCCGGCGCCTCGGCCACATCGCGCACACGCTCGCCGATGTCGGTCAGCAGCTTGTCCTCGCGCACCACGCGGGTGCCGTCCAGCACCAGGCGCGAGAGGTAGCGGAACTTGAGCGAGGCCACCAGCAGGTTGCCCTTGAAACCGGGGCCGTAGCGGTCGGTGGTGACGAAGGTCATGCCCGCCGGCGCGATGGACGGCGTCCACTGGTGCAGCGGCTGCACCATGCCGGCCTTGGCGGTGAGGCCTTCGCCGATGGCACCCCCGCCGTAGTTTTCGCCATAGGTGATGACGGGCCAGCCATGGTTCTGGCCGGCCTCGGGGCGGTTGATTTCGTCGCCCCCCTGCGGGCCGTGTTCGCTGGTCCACAGGCGCCCGTCGGGGCCGATGGCGGCACCCTGCACGTTGCGGTGGCCCAGGCTCCAGATCTCGGGCCGGGCCCCGGCGCGGTTCACAAAGGGGTTGTCGGGCGGCACCGTGCCGTCCTTGCGCACGCGCACCACCTTGCCGTGGTGGTTGTCCAGCGTCTGCGCGTCCTGCATGCGGTGGAAGCGGTCGCCCAGGGTGAGGAAGATCGTGCCGTCCGGCGCCTCGGCGATGCGGCAGCCAAAGTGCAGCCGGCTGCTGACTTTGGGCTGCTGGCTGAAGATCACCTTCACGTCTTCGAGCTTCGCGGCATCGGCCGACAGGCGCGCCCGCGCCAGCGCGGTGCTGTTGCCGCCGGGGCCGGGTTCCGAATAGCACAGGTACACCTGCCGGTTGCGCGCGAAGTCGCGATCGGCCGCCACGTCCAGCAGGCCGCCCTGCCCCACCGCGTCCACCGCCGGCACACCAGCCACCGGCTCGCCCAGTCGCCCATCGTGCTGCACCACGCGCAGACGACCGGGCCGCTCGGTCACCAGCACACGCCCGCCGTCGATGAAGGCCATGCCCCAGGGGTTTTGCAGGCCGCTGGCCACCACTTCGGTGCGCAGCAGCGGGGGCGTCTGGGCGGTGGCCAGGGGGGTGATGCACGCCAGGGCGGCAATGAGGGACAGGGGTCTCAGGTGTTTCATGAAGCACTCCGATGATGTCGGTTGGTGTTCACCGTCACCGACAAGGTTCCATGTCACATGCCCGTGCACGCCCACAAGCTTGCAATTTGGGAACTGGATTCCACGATTGCAAGGATGTGAAGGGCTCAATCAACCCGAAACAGGACCCCGTGTGCGCCCCAAAAGCCGCGGCGTTGGCTGCCTGGGTCGGGGCAGTTGCACCCTACGCC
>NZ_JBPCSJ010000410.1:0-2593 GCF_051007235.1 Hydrogenophaga sp.
GGAAGATGGCACCGGCGGCCTCGGCCACATGGAAGCGGCGCGTGGCCTGGGCGCCTTCGAGCTTGCAGCCCGGGCTGCCCGGCACGCGGGTGACGGTGCCATCGCAGCGCACTTCCACGCCGTGGTATGGGCAGGCGATGCGGTCGCCCAGGATCACGCCCAGCGACAGCGGCGCGCCGCTGTGCGGGCAGTGGTCTTCCAGCGCGTGGACCTTGCCGGCCTGGTCGCGCCAGAGCGCGATCTTGTAGCCCAGGCGGCGCAGCGAGACCGGGCTTTCCTTGACGAAGCTGGACGGGCAGACCGGGTACCAGAGGTCTTTGAGACCCACTTCGAGGACGGCATCGGTGGGGTCGAGCTGGACGTTGACAACGGCGGTGTTCATCGGTGTTCTCCTGTCGCGGTGATCGGTGGGCGCTCAGGCGCCCAGGCGGGCCATTTCCTGGCAGTAGCTCTGCTCGGTCCAGGGCTGGCCGTTGGGGCCGGCCGGGCCGGCGCTGTTGAGGTAGGACACCAGGCCGGTCAGGTCGTGGATGCCTTGTGCGAAGGCCCGTTCGATCGAGTCGCCGAGCAGGCTTTCGTAAGCCGTGGGCGGTGCGGTGCGGGTCTGGTGGGTTTCGTTGTAGAGCTCCGGGGTGCGCATGGTGTGTCTCCGTGGGGCGGTGAGGACAGCCTTGTTTCAGGCCTTGGGTTTGTCGGTCATGAAGCGGCCGCTGGGCGCTTCGGCGTTCATCTGGCGGCGGGTGTTCCCGTCGATGCCGCCCCTGATGGCCCATTCGGCGAACACCGTGGGGCCAGGCGTGAAGTCGCGCGGCTGCCAGTCGGCGGTCAGCTCGTCTTCGTCGGTGTAGTACTCCACCAGTGCGCCCGCGGGGTTCTCGAAGTACCAGAACAGGGCCGACGAGATCGGGTGGCGGCCCGGGCCCAGCTCGGTCTTCCAGCCCTGGCGCGACATGTGCATGCCGCCACCGATGACCTCGTGCAGGTCGCGCACGGTGAAAGCCACGTGGTTCAGGCCCTTGCGCGGCTCGGGTGGCTGCAGCAGGAACAGGTCGTGGTGACCGCCCTCGGGCGCGCAGCGCAGGAAGGACCCGCGACCCGGGTAGCGGTCGGACACCACAAAGCCCAGCACCTGCTCGTAGAACGTGGTGGTGGTCGCAAGGTCGGTGACAAAGAACACCACATGGCCCACCTCCACCGGCGTGGCGCGGTCATAGGCCGGGGCGGGCTGGTTGATGCGTTTGCGCTCGGTCCAGGTGTTGGTCTGCGCGGCGGTCAACTGCACCGGGCGCTTGTGCGTGACCTGCACCCGCACCGCCAGGCCGTTCGGGTCGGTGCAACCGATCCGCTGCCCGTCGTCAAGATAGCCAGGCTGGGCCTTCATGTGTTGGCGGACCGCTTCCAGCGCCGTCGCATCGGCCACGCACCAGACCACCTCGCGCAGGGTCGGGTCAGGCTCAACGCCCGCCGCCAAGCCGGGCTTGTCGCTGTGCGCCACCACCACCTGGCAGCCATTGAGCGATTCGAAGACCAATTGCTGCGCGTCTTCGCTGATCAGCGTGAGGCCCCAGTCGGCAAAAAAGCGGCGGCAGGTCGGCAGGTCCTGCGCACCGAAGGTGATCTGGTCAATGCCCTGGATGCTCATGGGTACTTGTCCTTGTATGGAGTCAGCGCTGGATGCTGGCCAGCGGATGGTCGGGCGGGTAGGTCGGCGTGGCGGGTTTGGGATTGCCCACGATCACGCACATCAGCGCTTCTTCGTCGCCGATGTTGATCACGCCACGGTAGACGCCGACCGGCCAGGAGATCAGATCGCGCTCGCCGGCTTCCATCTCCCAGGTGTCACCGTTGAACTCAGCGATCAGCTTGACCCGACCGCGCAGCACGAAGAACACCTCTTCCACATCGGTGTGGATGTGCAGCGGCCCTTCGGCACCGGCCGGCAGGATCATGGTCGAGAAGGTGAAATGCTCGGCCGGCACGGTGTTCTCGTCGCTGGCCACGCCGGTGGCGCCAGTGCCCACGTAGCGCATCTGCGCCCGGCGGTACTTGGGATCAAGATCGGCCTGGAACTTCAGCGCATCCCAGTCGTAGCGACGCGTTGCACGGGTGGCCACGCGGGTAAGCATCCACTGGTGCAGGTTCATTCCGGCCGGTAGCTGGTATCGGGTCGGTGCGGAGGTCGTTTCGGTGTTCATGAGCGTCTCGTTTGTTTCATTACCGAAATATTGTTTCTTTTGAGAAACGAACGAATCGTAGGGTCAAAGACCGGATGACGTCAACCAATGCCTGACTGAAATGCTGAACAAATAGGACCGGCTACCACAGGCGTCACCGTCAGCGGGCGCTGCGGACCAGAACGGCCGGAAACAACAAGCGCGCAATGCGCAAAGAGTCTGACTTGACCACCCCCGGTCCTGCCTTCTCTAAATGACCCTGAGCCCCAACGGGGGGTTTCAGCATGCATTCGAATGGTTAGGGAAGGTCTGCACAACACCCGCTGCAGTGTGAGTTGATGCACTCGATTTCGGATGGCGGAGATTTCAGGCTTTGAAGGTCGGTTTGGAGGCTGATTTCGCCCCGTTCCGCGGCCCTC
>NZ_JBPCSJ010000411.1:0-1834 GCF_051007235.1 Hydrogenophaga sp.
TTCGCCGGCCGCATGCTGACGGTTCTCAGGGCGGCCCTGGGCGTGCGCCGCTGGCGCGAAGCCGAAGGCCGCCACCTGCGCCCCGCCGGCCCGCAGCATCGCGATGCGGCGACGGTAGGCCGGGTCCTCGGCGTGGTGGACGAAGTACGCGACGCGCGCAGGCCGTGCAGGGCCCGGCAGGGCCGGGTCGGCGTCGGGTGCCGGGGCCGGTGGCACCCATCGCTGTTCACGCACGGTCAGCAGCCCGTGAAGGAAGCCGGCGGCCCAGGTCGCGTGCATCACCCCGGCTGCCAGCCCGGCCAGGCGAGCAACTCGGGTGCCCAGGGCGCCGCCAGCAGGGCGAACCCACAGGCCGCCATGTGCAGCGGCACGGCCAGCTGGCGCAGGCGCAGCGAGCCGGGGTGCCGGCGCACGGTGCGCGAGCGGCCGCGACCATAGAGGAAGTACTGCCGGGCCAGGCGGTCCAGGCTGGCCCTCGGGGCGTACGCCAGCCGGATGTCCGCGTCCAGGTAGATGCGGCTGCCGAGAGCCCGCTGACGGCAGTCGAGCTCGGCGTCCTCGTTGTGGGTGAAGGACTCGTCGTAGCCGCCCGCGCGGCGGAAGCTGTCCAGGCGAAAAGCCGCGTGGTGGCCGTGGTCCACCCAGCCGCTACGGCGTCCGCCGCGGTGGGCCGCGCCGCCCGAGCCGATCCGGGTATCCGACACCCAGCCGATCACGCGCTGCAGCCCGGTGGTGCCCACCGAGTCCATCGGCACGACGACCGCGTCGGCGCCCGTGCGGTCCAGCGTGGCCAGCAGCCGCGCGACATAGCCGGGCGGGTAGACCGCGTGCGCATCGCAGCGCACCAGCACGTCGGCCTCGGCGCCCAGCGTGCGCACCGCCAGGTTGATGCCCGGAGCCTGTCGCCGCTGCGGGTTGTGCAGCAGCGTGAGCGCGAACATGCGCGCCTGCAGACGGCGCACGATGTCCACCGTGCCGTCGGTGCTGCCGCCGTCGACCACCGCGACCTGCACCGCGGCGTCGCGCGGCAGGTCGCGGGTGAGGTCGCTCAGCACCGCCTCGATGTGGCGGGCCTCATCGAGGGTGGGGATGACGACGAGGACGCGCTTGACCGGCATGGCGGGGCGGTTCAAGCGCCGCTGCGGGGCAGGTGGACGGAGGCGATCGGGCACATGGGACGGCATCGTCCGTCCCCGGTGCGCCGCGCGTCACCCTCGAGCGGGGGTTCGCGGGGCCCCGGCCCCCCGCGCCGCGCGACGGCCCCGCGAGGGGGGGATGGCCGTGACCCGGCGAGGCCGCGCCGTCGCTCGGGGGATGCGGGGCCCCGCATCGCGGTCTCGCACGCGCACACGCCGGTGCCGCCGGTGCCGCCGGTGCCGCCGGCGAGGGGCCCGCAGGGCCCCGACGCTCACTCGCCGAGGTAGGCCGCGCGCACCTTGGGGTCGTTCAGCAGGGCCTTGGCCTCGCCGTCCATCGTGATCAGGCCGCTCTCCATCACATAGCCGCGATCGGCGATCTGCAGGGCACGCTGTGCGTTCTGCTCGACCAGCACCACGGTCACGCCCTGGGCCGACACGTCGCGGATCACCTCGAAAATCTTCTCCACCATGATCGGCGACAGGCCCATCGAGGGCTCGTCCAGCAGCAGCACCTTCGGGCGCGCCATCAGCGCGCGGCCCATGGCCAGCATCTGCTGTTCACCGCCGGACAGGGTGCCGGCAACCTGCTTGTAGCGCTCCTTCAGGCGGGGGAAACGCTTGTAAACATCTTCGATGCCGGGCTCAACTTCGCTCTTGGGGCGGGTGTAAGCGCCCATTTCCAGGTTCTCCTGAAC
>NZ_JBPCSJ010000412.1:0-8168 GCF_051007235.1 Hydrogenophaga sp.
CGACAACGCCATCATGAAGAGTGGCGATCTGACCTTCTTCGACAAGGTCAAGACCAAGTTCAGCGACATGAGCGAAGCCGAACTCAAGGCCAGTGGCGTGCGCGTGGTGCCGCCGGCCGTGGCCCGCCACGGCAGCTTCGTGGCCAAGGGCGCGATCCTGATGCCCAGCTACGTGAACATCGGCGCCTATGTGGACGAAGGCACCATGGTCGACACCTGGGCCACCGTCGGTTCGTGCGCCCAGATCGGCAAGAACGTGCACCTCTCGGGTGGCGTCGGCATCGGTGGCGTGCTCGAACCCCTGCAGGCCGGCCCGACCATCATCGAAGACAACTGCTTCATCGGTGCCCGCTCCGAAGTGGTCGAGGGTGTGGTGATCGAAGAGAACTCGGTCATTTCCATGGGCGTGTACATCGGCCAGAGCACCCCCATCTACGACCGCGCCACCGACACCGTGAGCTACGGCCGCGTGCCCGCCGGCTCGGTGGTGATCAGCGGCAACCTGCCCAAGGACGGTGGCAAGTACAGCCTGTACGCGGCCGTGATCGTCAAGCGCGTGGACGCGCAGACCCGCGCCAAGACCAGCCTGAACGACTTGCTGAGGGATTGACTCCCCCCTGCGACGCTGCGCGTCTTCCCCCTGAGGGGGACAACACTTGCGGCCCGGCAAAGCCGGTTCCGCGGTGTTCTGGATGAGCTGCCCTTCGTTGACGTGTCCTGATTCCTCCCGATAGCTAGAAAGGTTCCTGATGAGCAGCGGAACGATGGAGCGCATCCTGCGCCTGATGGCCGACAAGAAGGCATCGGACGTCTACCTGTCGGCGCACGCGCCGGCGATGATCAAGATCAACGGGCAGACCATCCCGATCAACAGCCAGGTGCTGCCGCCGGACGCTCCGCTGAACCTGCTTTCCGAGATCGTGCCGGCGTCCCGCGTCGAAGAATTGCAGGAGACCGGCGAGCTCAACATGGCGGTGCCGCTGGAGGGCGTGGGCAACTTCCGCGTCAGCGCCTTCCGCCAGCGCAGCAGCTACGCGGTGGTGATCCGTTTTGTGCCAGGCGATGTGCCGGCGCTGGACTCGCTCAACGTGGCGCCCGTGCTGTCCGAGCTGGTGATGGAAAAGCGCGGCCTGGTGCTGATGGTCGGCGCCACCGGCGCCGGCAAGACGACCACGCTGGCGGCCATGATCGACCACCGCAACGAACAGGCGACGGGCCACATCCTCACCATCGAGGACCCGATCGAGTACACCTACCGCAACAAGAAATCGGTGGTCAACCAGCGGGAGATCGGCACCGACACCCAGTCGTTGCAGATCGGGCTGAAAAACGCGCTGCGCCAGGCGCCCGACGTGATCCTGATCGGTGAGATCCGTGACCGCGAGACCATGTCGGCCGCCATCGCCTACGCACAGTCGGGCCACCTGTGCCTGGCCACCCTGCACGCCAACAACAGCTACCAGGCGCTCAACCGCATCCTGAGCTTCTACCCGGTCGAGGTGCGCCCCACCATGCTGGGCGACCTGGCCGCTGCGCTGCGCGCCATCGTCTCGCAACGCCTGCTGCGCACCCACAGCGGTGGCCGTGTGCCGGCCATGGAGGTGATGCTCAACACCGCCCTGATCGCCGACCTGATCCAGAAGGCCGACTTCTCCGGTGTGCGCGAAGCGATGGAAAAGTCGCTGGCCGAGGGTTCACAAAGCTTCGAGCAGGATCTGGCGCGCCTGATCAGCGACGGCCTGGTCTCGCGCAACGAAGGCCTGGCCCATGCCGACTCGCCCAACAACCTCCTGTGGCGCCTGCAGAACGACTTCAACGCCGTCAAGTCCAACGAGTCGGCCAAGCCGAGCGAAGAGGACCAGAGTGACCACGCCACCTTCACCGAGTTCACGCTGGACGTGAAGTTCTGATGAGCGAAACCCTGCGCCTGACCGAAGCCCTGATCGCCCGACCCTCGGTCACCCCGCTGGACGAGGGCTGCCAGGCTCTGATCGCCGACCGCCTGCGCGCCATCGGCTTTGTCTGCGAAACCATCGAGAGCGGCCCGGACGACTTCCGCGTCACCAACCTCTGGGCGCGCCACGGCAGCGGCCAGCAACCGACCCTGGTGTGGGCAGGCCACACCGACGTGGTGCCCACCGGGCCACTGTCCGCCTGGACCAGCGACCCGTTCGTGCCCGCGCCCCGCGACGGCAAGCTGTTTGGCCGCGGTGCCAGCGACATGAAGGCCTCGCTGGCGGCCATGGTCGTGGCCTGCGAGGAGTTCCTGGCCGCCCAGCCGCAGCCCGGCATCGACATCGCTTTCCTGCTGACCAGCGACGAAGAAGGCCCGGCCAACGACGGCACCGTGGTGGTCTGCCGCGAACTGCAGCGCCGCGGTGAACGGCTGAACTGGTGCATCGTCGGCGAACCGACCTCGGTGGAGCGCACCGGGGACATGATCAAGACCGGCCGCCGCGGCACCATGAGCGGCAAGCTCACGGTCAAGGGCATCCAGGGCCACATCGCCTACCCGCACCTGGCCAAAAACCCGATTCACATGGTGGCCCCGGCGCTGGCCGAACTGGCCGCCACGGTCTGGGACCAGGGCAACGCTTTCTTCCCGCCCACCAGCTGGCAGGTCAGCAACATCCACGGCGGCACGGGCGCCAGCAACGTCATCCCGGGCACGGTGGTGATCGACTTCAACTTCCGCTTCTGCACCGAGTCCACGCCCGACGGGCTGCAGCAACGCGTCACGGACATCCTGGGCCGGCACGGCCTGCAGGCCGGTGCCGATGTCGATTTGGCCTGGACGGTGGGCGGTCTGCCCTTCCTCACCACCCCAGGCACGCTGGTGGACGCGGTGCGCGAGGCGATCCGCGACGAAACCGGTCTGAACACCGAACTCTCCACCACCGGTGGCACCAGCGACGGGCGTTTCATCGCCCAGGTCTGCCCGCAGGTGATCGAACTCGGCCCCACCAACGCCACCATCCACAAGGTCGACGAACACGTGCTCGTGGCCGACATCGAACCGCTCAAAAACATCTACCGCCGCACGCTGGAGCGGCTGGCACAACAGGCCGCCGCATGACGCTGCAAGACATCCTCGCCGGCGCCATCGCGCGCCTGGACGCCGCCGGGCTCGCCTACGGCCACGGCACCATCAACGCGCGCGACGAAGCCGCATGGCTGGTGCTGTGGCAGCTGGGCCTGCCGCTGGACGGCGACCTGGACGAGATGGCCGAGACACCGGTGAGCGAAGACGACGCTCTGGCGGTGGCCGAACTCATCACCCGCCGCATCGAAACGCGCCAGCCCGCGGCCTACCTCACCCACGAAGCCTGGCTGCAAGGCGTGTCGTTCTACGTTGACCAGCGTGCCATCGTGCCGCGCAGCTTCATCGCCGAACTCATTGCCGACGGTGGCTTCGACGCCTGGCTGTCCGAGGACACGCACCAGGTGCTGGACCTGTGCACCGGCAATGGCAGCCTGGCCGTGCTGGCCGCACTGGCCTGGCCGGATGTGCAGGTCACCGGTGCTGACCTGTCGCCTGACGCGCTGGCCGTGGCCCGCATCAACGTGGACCGGCACGGCCTGCAGGACCGCATCGCGCTGATCGAATCCGACGGTCTGGCACAGTGCCCCGGCCCCTGGGATCTGGTGCTGTGCAACCCACCCTATGTGAACGCGCAGAGCATGAACGCCCTGCCCGCCGAGTACCGCGCCGAGCCCGAGCTGGCACTGGCCGGCGGCACCGACGGCATGGACTTCGTGCGAGCCCTGCTGCGCGACCTGCCCGCGCGCCTGAACCCCCACGGCGTGCTGGTGCTGGAAATCGGCAACGAGCGCGCACACTTTGAAGCCGCCTTCCCCCAGCTCGAAGCCGTGTGGCTGCCCACCAGCGCTGGCGAGGACCAGGTGCTGCTCCTCTCTTTTGAAGCCCTTTCGGCGCTGAACGCTTCGGCGGCGCCCCAACCATGATCACTTTGCGAAACCTGGTCCTTCGTCGTGGCACGAAGGTCCTGCTCGATGGCGCGTCCGCGACCATCAATCCCGGGGAAAAAGTCGGCCTGGTCGGCCGCAACGGCGCCGGCAAGTCCAGCCTGTTCCGCCTGCTCGACGGCACCCTTCACGAAGACAAGGGTGACTTCACCGTGCCCGCGCAGTGGCGCGTGGCCCAGGTGGCGCAGGACATGCCCGAAACCGACATGCCGGCCACGCAGTTCGTCATCGAAGGCGACGTGACCCTGCTGGCCGCACAACAGGAGGTGGCCGCCGCCGAAGCCACCGACGACGGCGAGCGCATGGCCCACGCCTACATGGCGCTGCACGACGCCGGCGCCCACGACGCCCCGGCCCGCGCCCAGGCGCTGATCCTGGGCCTGGGCTTTCGCACCGACGAGCTCGACCGCCCGGTCAACAGCTTCTCCGGCGGCTGGCGCATGCGCCTGCAGCTCGCCCGCGCCCTGATGTGCCCGAGCGACCTGCTGATGCTCGACGAGCCCACCAACCACCTGGACCTGGACGCCCTGGTCTGGCTGGAAGCGTGGCTCAAGCGCTACGAGGGCACCATGCTCGTGATCAGCCACGACCGCGAGTTCCTGGACGCGGTCACCGACGTCACGGTGCACATCGAACGCGCGCAACTGACCCGCTACGGCGGCAACTACAGCCGCTTCGAGGACATGCGCGCCGAGCAGATGGCACTGCAGGCCACGGCCTACGCGCGCCAGCAGGAAAAAGTGGCCCACCTGCAGAAGTTCATCGACCGCTTCAAGGCCAAGGCCAGCAAGGCCAAGCAGGCTCAAAGCCGCGTCAAGGCGCTCGAACGCATGGAGAAAATCGGCCCTGTGCTGGCCGAGGCCGAGTTCACCTTCGAATTCAGCGAACCGCAGAACCTGCCCAACCCCATGCTGGCCATGCAGGACGTGAGCTTTGGCTACCCACCACTGGAAGACGGCGGCGAGCCCACGGTGATCGTGCGCAACGTCAGCCGCTCGGTGCTGGCGGGTCAGCGCATCGGCATCCTGGGCGCCAACGGCCAGGGCAAGTCCACGGTGGTCAAGACGATCGCGCGCGATCTGGCGGCCATCAGCGGCCAGATCACCGAAGGCAAGGGCCTGAACATCGGCTACTTCGCCCAGCAGGAGCTGGACGTGCTGCGCCCGGCGGACACGCCGCTGGAACACATGATCCACCTGGTCAAGGACTGCACCGCGCGCGGCAGCCTGAGCGGCCAGGCCACGCGCGAGCAGGACCTGCGCAGCTTCCTGGGCAGCTTCAACTTCACCGGCGACCAGGTCAAGCAGGCCGTGGGCAGCATGAGCGGTGGCGAAAAGGCCCGCCTGGTGCTTTGCATGATCGTCTGGCAAAAGCCCAACCTGCTGCTGCTGGACGAACCCACCAACCACCTGGACCTGGCCACGCGCGAAGCGCTGTCGATGGCGCTCAACGAGTTCGAAGGCACCGTCATGCTGGTCAGCCACGATCGTCACCTGCTGCGCGCGGTGTGCGACGAGTTCTGGCTGGTTTCGCGTGGCGGCATCGGTCCTTTCGACGGCGATCTGGACGACTACCAGCGTTACCTGCTGGACGTGGCCAAGCAGGCGCGGGAGGCGCAACGGCAGGAGCAGAAAGACCTCAAGAACGCGGCCGCCGAAACGGTGGTGATGGTGGCGGCGCCTGCACCCGCAGCGGCCAACCCGGCGCCAGCCGCCAGCCGCAGCCCCGAACAACGCAAGCTGGACGCGCAACGCCGCCAGCAACGCGCCGAACAGCTGCGCCCACTCAAAAAGGAGCTGGAGCAGGCCGAGAAGCGCATGGCCAGCTTGAACGCTGAAATGCAGGTGCTGGAAGAAACGCTGAGCCAACCCGCCAGCGCCGCCACGCTGGCCGACACCGGGCGCCGTCTCAAGGCTGTGAACGAAGAACTCGACACCCTGGAGCAGCGCTGGCTGGAACTGGGCGAACAGCTCGAAGCCGCGACCAGCGACGGTGACGCCACCGCCTGAGCACCGCGGGACGCCCAGTCGGGTTAGTATTTAGGAACTACTGTTTCAACCCGACTTTTGAAAGACCACCCGCACATGATGTCCGTTCTGGGAACCCTGTTCATCGGCCTCATCGCTGGCTTCATCGCCCGCGCCATCAAACCCGGCGACGACGGCATGGGCTGGATCATGACCGCCGTGCTCGGCGTGGCCGGCTCCTTCGTGGCCAGCTACGGTGGCGCAGCGCTCGGGCTGTATTCACCCGGCCAGCCGGCCAGCTTCATCGGCTCCGTCGTGGGCGCCGTATTGCTGCTGGTGGTCTACGGTTTCCTGAAAAAGAAACAAGCCTGACCCCTGCGGCCTGCATTCGCTGGCCGGGGCCCACCGCAAGTCCCATAAAAAAGCCCAGGCCGGAAGGTCTGGGCTTTTTTTCATGCATCGACTGAACAGGACTGTCACCAGCCATAGAAACAAAAAAGCCCGCTACTGTAAAAGTAGCAGGCTTTTTCGCCCCCTTGCGGGGATTTTGGTAGGACGTGGCAGGCTCGAACTGCCGACCAACGGATTAAAAGTCCGCTGCTCTACCAACTGAGCTAACGTCCCATCAAGCAACAGTCCCGAATCGCACAAGCCCCGGAAGACTTGCTGTGAATCAGAACCAGACATCTTTCTGGTGGGGCGTGAGTGACTCGAACACTCGACCTACGGATTAAGAGTCCGCTGCTCTACCAACTGAGCTAACGCCCCGTTTTCACGGGTTCGCTGTGGTGCGAAGCCTCAGATTATAGCGTCGAAATTGCACTCTTTTGAAGAGTTGCAAAACCTTTTGCGCGCGCAGCCAGCGTGTTCATCACCCAGCCCGCGGCGCACAGGCCAAAAGTGGCGGTCACACTCACGACCGAACCGTAGCCGTGACAGTTCAGCGAGCCGTCCCCTGCATCGATCGCACACGAAGCGTCCGGCGGCGCCACGGCTTCGCGGCTGAAGACGCAGGCGGTTCCCATGCGGCCCTGACGCGCGCCACCGTGCTGCTTGCGCAGGCGGTACCGCAGTTGCGCGAGCAGCGGATCGTGCGTGACCTCTGCCAGGTCTGCCACCTCGACCGCTTGCGGCAAGCGCTTGCCGCCGGCCGCGCCGACACTCACGAACGGGACCTTGCACTGGCCCGCCCAGGCGGCCAGCGCGGTCTTGGCCCGCACCTGGTCACAGGCATCGATCAGCGCGGTCGGCAACCTACCTTGCAGCAGCTGAGGCCAGTTGTCCGGCGTCACAAATTCGTCGATCACATCGACCTCGCAACCCGGATGAAATCTGGCGATGCGCTCGCGCATGGCCTCGGCCTTGGCCTGTCCCAAGGTGGCGTCCTGCGCGTGGATCTGCCGGTTGATGTTGGAAGGAGACACGTGGTCCAGGTCGATCAGGGTCAGGCGCCGCACACCACTGCGCGCCAGCGCTTCCAC
This sequence comes from Hydrogenophaga sp., assembly GCF_051007235.1. Lineage (GTDB taxonomy): Bacteria > Pseudomonadota > Gammaproteobacteria > Burkholderiales > Burkholderiaceae_C > Hydrogenophaga. The sequence goes on from NZ_JBPCSJ010000412.1 coordinate 7,436, forward strand.
CGCCCAGGAGCCGACGCCTCCGATGCCCACGACGGCCACGTGCGCGTCGAAGATGGCCTGTGCGCCCTGCACGCCATACAGCCGGCGCAGGCCGCCGAAGCGGCGTTCAAAATCCTCGGTCATCGCAGGTTCAGAACGTGGTCAGCCGCGTTCGAGCAGCCACATCTGGAAGCGAAAACCCAGCACCGCGCCAAAGACGATGCCCAGCACCGCGATGACACTGGTCAGGCTCAAGGTCGACAGGCCCGACAGACCCTGCCCCACCGTGCAGCCCAGCGCCGTGACGCCCCCGACGCCCATGAGCGCCGCGCCCGCCAGGTGAAGCGCCGTGTCCTGCGTGCTGCGGAAGCCTTCCCAGTGGAAGCTTTTGTCGAGCAGGGACTGCACGAACGAACCGAGCACCACGCCCGCGACCGCTACCACGCCGGTGGTCAGCAGATTGGAGGCATCGCTGAAGCGGATCAGCCAGTCCTGTGTGTAAGCCATGGGAGCGGTGAACGAAAAGGACTCCATGCGACCGGTGTCGGTGGCCAGGTACACCGACTCCAGCGTCTCGGGGTGTTCGGCCACAAAACCCAGCCGCCCGCTGATCCACCACATGGCGGTCACGGTGAGCCCCAGGCCTATACCGCCCAGCAGGTTGCCCGGGGTGCGGAAGTCGCGTCCACTGAGCGCCCAGAGCAGCAGGGCACCACCCACTAGCAATGACAGGACCAGGCCGGTGGTACCGGCG
>NZ_JBPCSJ010000413.1:0-7961 GCF_051007235.1 Hydrogenophaga sp.
ACATTGGCCTGACCGGTGGCTTCGGTACCGTCAAGTTCGGTCGCAACTGGAACGCCATGGACGACGTGTTCGGTGCCGGCAACAGCGGTTTCGATTCGGCTCTGTCCGCCAACGCCATCTGGCTGAACTCCTACAACGGCGCTGCCGACGGCCAGCTGTACTACGCTACCCCCTCGTTCGGTGGTTTCTCGGCCGCTGTGAGCACGCAGCTCAAGGGCAATGCCGCTGCTGGCAAGCTGACCTCGTTCAACGTTGCTTACGCCAACGGCCCCATCGCCGCTGCTCTGGGCTACGAAAAAGACGAAGCCAATGGCGACCAGAAGGGCACCATGATCAATGGTTCCTACGATCTGGGCATGGCCAAGCTGCTGGCCAGCTACTACACCACCAAGAATACCGGTGGTGTTGCTGGTGCCAAGGTCAACTCGTACCAAATCGGTGCTGACATTCCTGTGAGCAGCGCTCTGACCGTGTCGGTTGGCTACGCCAGCTCCAAGCCGTCGGGCGGCGAGAGCGACAGCGGCTTCGGCGTTGCTGCCGGTTACAGCCTGTCCAAGCGCACCACGGTTTACGGTGGTCTGCGTCAGGAAAGCCGCAAGGCCTCCAACGGCCAAGCTGATGGCGATTTCTTCGCTGCTGGCATCCGTCACACCTTCTGATCTTTCGCTGGCGCAAGCCAGCTGAAGTTCTGAATGTCAAAAACCCCGCTGCGGCAACGCAGCGGGGTTTTTTATTGGCGTGATCGGATATTGCTCAGGGCTTGGTGGTCGCTGCGGGGGCCTTGGCTTTGGGCGCTGGCGTTTCGGCCGCTGCCGGCTGGTACTTGGTACCGTTGACCGTCAGGCCCTCGGCCGAGAGCTTGGCGGCGCGCTTGTCGCCGATGCCCGGGACGCGGGCGATGAGGTCGGGCCAGTCTTTGAATTTGCTGGCTTTGCGTTGCTCCAGCAACTTGCCTGACGTGCCGGGCCCGATGCCTTTGACGCTGTCCAGATCGGCTTCGGTGGCGGTGTTGACGTCCACGGCGGCCATGGCGATGGTGGTGGCCAGGGACAGCAGCAGGGTGATGGCTTTCTTCAGCATGGGAACCTCTCCTGAAAACGTGTGTGACAGTGGGTGCCGGGCACCGTGCCCGGGCGCCAGGGCGCTCCGGTGAGGGGGCGCCCTGGCGACAATCTAAAACAACCCAAGGTGTTGCCAACCGGTCTGTATCTGTCTGTATCCCCCACGCGAGGGATGCGTCGGCAGAGCGCTACACTGGTTCGAATGAAACAGAATGTTGTGTATGAGGCGGTGTCCACGAGCCTGAGCGTTGGCGCCGTTTCGATGCTGCGAGCGGTGGCTTGTCTGGCGGTGGCCGCCAGCCTCACCGCGTGTGCCTGGATAGGAGAACGGCCTGTCGACGCGGCGACGGCAGGGCCTGCCGCTCGCTCCCTTTTGCTGACGCCACCCGGTGGCAGCGATTGGCAGGAGTTTCGCCTCCCCGGAAAGCTGTTTGCCCCTTTCCAGCCAGTGTCCCGCCAGGGCCGATCTGCCCTGGAGGTGCATGCACACCGGTCGGTGAGTGTGCTGCGCCGGCAATTCGACCCCCCGGTGCAGGCCGTCGGGAAGTTGGCGTTCTCGTGGAAGGTGGAGGCCTTGCCCGAAGGGGCGGACCTGAAAGACGCCAGCGCCACCGATGCACCCGTTCGCATCTTGTTGGCGTTTGATGGCGATCGCTCGACGTGGAGTGCGCGCACGCACCGGCTGTCCGAACTCAGCCGCTTGCTCACCGGCGAGCCGCTGCCGTACGCCACGCTCTCGTACGTGTGGAGCCAGGACGATCCGCTGGACGCGGTGCTGAACAACCCCCGAACCGACCGCATCCGCAAGGTGGTGGTGGAGTCTGGTGGGGCCAACCTGGGGGTGTGGCGCGACTACCAGCGCGATGTGCGCGCAGATTTCATTCGGGCGTTTGGCGAGGAGCCCGGGCCGTTGGTGGCGGTGGCACTGATGACGGACACCGACAACACGCAGTCCACTCTGAAAGCCTGGTATGGCGCGTTGCGGCTGGATCAGCAGCCCTGAGCGTGGGCCGTTGGGCCGCTCCAGGCAGGCTTGGCCTGCCGTTAAACTGCGCTGCAGGTTTGCGGTTGTGCCGCCCGCGCAGTGCGGCACCATTTGACTCTACAGGCCATGTTTGCTTTCATTCTCAGGCGGCTGGCGCAGGCGGTGGTGGTGATGGTCAGCGTGGCGCTGATCGCCTTCATGCTGTTCCAGTACGTGGGCGATCCGGTGGTCTTTCTGCTGGGTCAGGACGCGACGCCCCAGCAGATCCGCGAGTTGCGTACCGATCTGGGGCTGGACCAGCCGTTCTTCGTGCAGTTCTGGCACTTCCTGGTCAACGCGGTGCAGGGCGAATTTGGCCTGAGCCTGCGCCAGGGTGCCAAGGTGTCGCGCCTGATCGCCGAGCGTTTCCCGGCCACGCTGGAACTGGCCTTGGTGGCCGCCGTGCTGGCGCTGGCGGTGGGCATTCCGATGGGGGTGTACGCCGCCCTCAAGCGCGGCACGTTCGTCAGCCAGCTGTTCATGACGGTTTCGCTGCTGGGGGTGTCGCTGCCCACGTTCCTGATTGGCATCCTGCTGATCCTGGTGTTTGCGGTGCAGCTGGGCTGGTTTCCCAGTTTCGGCCGGGGTGACGTGGTGGAGATGGGCTGGTGGAGCAGCGGGCTGTTGACGGCCAAAGGCTGGCACCACATCGTGCTGCCGGCGGTGACGCTGGCGATCTTCCAGCTCACGCTCATCATGCGGCTGGTGCGCGCAGAGATGCTGGAAGTGCTGCGCACCGACTACATCAAGTTCGCTCGTGCCCGCGGGCTGACGCAGCGCGCGGTGCACTTCGGCCACGCGCTCAAGAACACCCTGGTGCCGGTGATGACCATCACGGGCCTGCAGCTGGGCGGGCTGATCGCGTTCGCGATCATCACCGAGACGGTGTTCCAGTGGCCAGGCATGGGGCTGCTCTTCATCCAGGCGGTGACCTTCGCCGACATCCCGGTGATGGCCGCTTACCTGTGCCTGATCGCGCTGATTTTCGTGGTCATCAACCTCGTCGTGGACTTGCTGTACTTCGCGGTGGACCCTCGTCTGCGCGTTGAAAGATCCGGAGCGCATTGACATGCTGACATCGCGTATCCAGGCCCACGGCCGAGCGTTCGCACACATCGCGGCCTACCACCCCGAGCTGACAGCGCTGCGCCGTGAGCTGCATGCGCACCCGGAGCTGGGCTTTGAGGAGCACTTCACCGCGCGCCGCGTGGTGGAGGCGCTCAAGGTCTGTGGTGTGGACGAGATCCACACCGGCATCGGCAAAACCGGCGTGGTGGCGGTGATCCACGGCCGTGAACGTGGCAGCGGCCGCATGATGGGGCTGCGCGCCGACATGGATGCGTTGCCCATGCAGGAAGACAACGATTTCGCCTGGCGCTCTGCCAAGCCCGGTCTGATGCACGGCTGTGGTCACGACGGCCATACCGCCATGCTGGTGGGCGCGGCGCGTTATCTGGCCGAGACGCGGCGGTTCGACGGCACGGCGGTGCTGATCTTCCAGCCGGGCGAAGAGGGCTTTGCCGGCGCCAAGGCCATGATCGAGGACGGCCTGTTCGATCGCTTCCAGGTGCAGTCGGTGTACGCGATGCACAACTGGCCGCAGATGAAACCGGGCACGGTGGGCATCAACCCCGGGCCCATGATGGCGGCGGCGGACCGCATCACCATCGAGATCGGTGGCAAGGGCGGCCACGGCGCCCACCCCTACCAGACGGTGGACCCGGTGCTGGTGGCGGCGCACATCATCACCGCGGTGCAGAGCATCGTCTCGCGCAACGTGCGCGCGCTCGACCAGGCGGTGATCAGCCTGTGCTCCATGCAGGCGGGCGACCCGGGCGCCTTCAGCGTGGTGCCCGGCAAGGCGACGCTGGTGGGCACGGTGCGCAGCTTCAGTGCAGAGGTGCAGGCCCTGCTGGAACGCCGCCTGAACGAGGTGTGTGCCGGTGTCGCCATGGGCCTGGGTGCCACGGCCCATGTTCGCTATGAACGTGTCTATCCGGCCACCATCAATAGCCGCGACGAGGCGCGGTTCGCGGCCGACGTGGCGCAGCGCTTGCTGGGGCACGAGCATGTGGACCGTGAGCTGGAACCGAGCATGGGCGCCGAAGACTTTGCCTTCATGCTGCAGGTCAAGCCCGGTGCCTATCTGCGCCTGGGGCAAGGCACCGAACACGGTGTGGGCAGCTGCTTCCTGCACAACAGCCGCTACGATTTCAACGACGATGTGTTGCCGCTGGGGGCAGCGCTGCACGCAGGCCTGATCGAGCAGGGCATGCCGCTGGCCACGGCTTCCGACTGACCGTCGTTTTTACTTTTCCATGTCCACCCATTCAGAGGAGCAATTCATGCAGTTCACCCCCACCCTGATGACCAGCCTGGTCACCGCTGCGCTGGCCACCGCCTCGGCGGTCTCGGCCCAGACGGTGCGCATCGGCAACCAGGGCGATGCCTTGTCGATGGACCCGCACTCGCTCAACGAGACCACGCAGCTGAGCGTGGTGGGCAACGTGTACGAGCCGCTGGTGGGGCGGGACGAGAACCTCAAGCTCACGCCGCGCCTGGCCACCAGCTGGAAGCAAACCTCGCCGACGGTGTGGCGCTTCGAGCTGCGCAAGGGTGTGAAATTCCACGACGGCAAGCCGTTCACCGCCGACGACGTGGTGTTCAGCCTCGCACGCGGCGCGGGCGATGGTTCGGACATGCGCAGCTACACCAACGACATCCAGGCGGTGCGCAAGGTGGGCGACCACGCGGTGGAGATCGAGACCAAGGCGCCGTTCCCCATCCTGCCGGACGTGCTGACCTTCTTCTACATCATGAACAAGCAGTGGTCGGAGGAGAACAACGCGACCAAGCCGGTGGACCGCCGCAAAGGCATTGAGAACGCGGCCTCGTTCCGCGCCAACGGCACCGGTCCGTACCGCTTGCGCGAACGCCAGCCCAACGTCAAGACCACCTTCGTTCGCAACGGGGCCTACTGGGGCAAGATCGAAGGCAACGTGGTCAACGTGGAGTACACGCCGATCGGTAACGACGCCACGCGCGTGGCCGCGCTGCTCTCGGGGCAGGTGGACGTGATCGAGCCTGTGCCGGTGCAGGACGTGGCGCGCATCAACGCCAGCGGCAAAACCAAGGTGATGCAAGGCCCTGAGCTGCGCACCATCTTCCTGGGCATGGACCAGAAGCGCGACGAGCTGCTGTACTCCAGCGTCAAGGGCAAGAACCCGTTCAAGGACAAGCGCGTGCGCCAGGCCTTCTACCAGGCCATCGACATCGTGGGCATCCAGAAGAGCGTGATGCGCGGCGCCTCGCGTCCCTCGGCCCTGATGGTGGGACCGGGCATCAACGGTTACGACGCCAGCATGGACAAGCGCCCGGCCTACGACCTGGATGCGGCCCGAAAGCTGCTGGCCGATGCCGGCTACCCCAACGGCTTCGAGGTCAGCATGAACTGCCCGAACGACCGCTATGTGAACGACGGCGAAATCTGCCAGGCCGTCAGCGCCAGCCTGGCCAAGGTGGGCGTGAAGGTGCGCCTGCAGACCGAAACCAAGGGCACCTACTTCCCCAAGGTGCTCAAGCGCGACACCAGCTTCTACCTGCTGGGCTGGACGCCCAGCACCTACGACGCCCACAACGCGCTCAATGCGCTGACCCGCTGCGTGGACGACAAGGGCGCAGGTCAGTTCAACCTGGGCGCGTACTGCAACCCCAAGCTGGATGAGCTGACGCTCAAGATCCAGTCGGAAACCGATCAGGCCAAGCGCAATGCACTGATCAAGGAAGCCTTCAAGCTGCACGACGAAGACTTCGCCCACATCCCGCTGCACCAGCAGGCGCTGGCCTGGGGCGTGGCCAACAACCTGAGCCTGGTCCAGCTGGCCGACAACGTCATGCCGTTCCGGTACATGAACTTGAAGTGAGCACCCCCGCGCGGGATCGGTAACCCCCCTGCGTCGATGCGCGGCTTCCCACAGGGGATGCCAGCAGCGGCCTGGCGGAGCCGGTTCCGCGCTGGCTCTGGGCCGATTCCCTGCGTTGGCCGGTTTTTCTTTTCTCGAAAGCGCTGCATTTGATCGCTCTTGTTCGCCGCTGGCTTGACAGCGATGTCGGCCACAGTTTCCGCACCTCGCCCACGGCCATCGTGGCCGCGGTGATCGCGCTGGTCTGCCTGGTCTGTGCCGTGTTCGCGCCCTGGATCGCGCCGCACAACCCGTTCGATCTGGCGTCGCTGGAGCTGTCCAACGCGCGCTTGCCCCCGTCGTGGAGCGAGGGGGGCAATCCCACCTTCTGGCTGGGCACGGACGACCAGGGGCGCGACATCCTGTCGGCGCTGATGTACGGTGCGCGCATCTCGCTGGCGGTGGGCCTGGCGTCGGTGGTCCTGTCGGTGCTGATCGGCGTGACCCTGGGGCTGCTGGCCGGTTTTCTGGGCGGCTGGGTGGACAGCCTGCTCATGCGCGTGTGCGACGTGATGCTGTCGTTCCCGCCCATCCTGGTGGCGCTGCTGATCGCCGGCGTGGGGCGCGCGCTGTTTCCCGACGCGCACGACACGCTGGCGTTCGGGGTGCTTATCCTGTCCATCACGCTCACCGGCTGGGTGCAGTACGCGCGCACGGTGCGCGGCTCCACGCTGGTCGAACGCAACAAGGAATACGTGCAGGCTGCTCGCGTGACCGGGGTGGCGCCGCTGCGCATCATGCGCCGGCACGTGCTGCCCAACGTCATGGGGCCGGTGCTGGTGCTGGCCACCATCCAGGTGGCCACCGCCATCATCACCGAGGCCACCTTGTCTTTCCTGGGCGTGGGTGCGCCGCCCACGGCGCCCTCGCTGGGCACGCTCATCCGTGTCGGCAACGACTACCTGTTTTCCGGCGAGTGGTGGATCACCATCTTCCCCGGCGCCATGCTGGTGGTGATCGCCCTGTCGGTGAACCTGCTGGGCGACTGGCTGCGAGACGCATTGAACCCCAGACTCCGATGAGCCTTCTTCAAGTCAAAAACCTGGTCGTGGAATTTCCGAGCCGCCGCGGCACCCTGCGGGCGCTGGACGGCATTTCCTTCGACATCGCACCCGGAGAAATCCTGGGTGTGGTGGGTGAATCGGGCGCTGGCAAGTCGCTCACCGGCGCGTCCATCATCGGCCTGCTGGAGCCGCCGGGCCGCGTGGCCAGCGGCGAGATCGTGCTCGACGGCCGGCGCATCGACCACCTGCCGCCCGAGCAGATGCGCCGGGTGCGCGGCCGTCAAATCGGCGCCATCTTCCAGGACCCGCTGACCTCGTTGAACCCGCTGTATGCGGTGGGGAGGCAGCTGATCGAAACCATCACCACCCACCTGCCGGTGAGCGCTGCTGAAGCGCGCCAGCGTGCCATCCAGTTGCTGCGCGACACCGGCATCCCGGCGGCGGAGCAGCGCATCGACCATTTTCCGCACCAGTTCAGCGGCGGCATGCGCCAGCGCGTGGTCATCGCCCTGGCGCTGGCGGCCGAGCCGCGCCTGATCGTGGCCGACGAACCCACCACCGCGCTGGACGTGTCCATCCAGGCGCAGATCATCACGTTGCTCAAGAGCATCTGCAAAGAGCGGGGCGCAGCGGTCATGCTGATCACACACGACATGGGTGTGATCGCCGAGACCTGCGACCGCGTGGCCGTGATGTACGCTGGCCGCATCGCCGAGATCGGCCCGGTGCACGAGGTCATCAACCACCCGGCCCATCCCTACACCAGGGGCCTGATGGCCTGCATCCCCGACATGAACGTGGACCGGGAGCGGCTGCACCAGATCGACGGCGCCATGCCGCGGCTGAACGCCATCCCGCGCGGCTGCGCCTACAACCCGCGGTGCGACCGGGGCTTCGACCGTTGCCACGA
>NZ_JBPCSJ010000414.1:0-3429 GCF_051007235.1 Hydrogenophaga sp.
AAATAGAGGTGCTGGTGCCCGACTTCCGTGGACGTGACGACCGCGCACTGGAGATTCTCAAAGCCGCCCCGCCCGATGTGATGAACCACAACCTGGAAACCGTGCCGCGCCTGTACAAACAGGCCCGCCCCGGCTCGGACTACGCCTTCAGCCTGAACCTGCTCAAGAAATTCAAGGCCCTGTTCCCGCACGTGCCCACCAAGAGCGGCCTGATGGTCGGCCTGGGCGAGACCGATGAGGAAATCCTGGAAGTCATGCGCGACATGCGCGCGCACAACATCGAGATGCTGACCATCGGCCAGTACCTCGCGCCCAGCGGCCACCACCTGCCGGTGCGCCGTTACGTGCACCCCGACACCTTCAAGATGTTCGAGGCCGAGGCCTACAAGATGGGTTTTACCCACGCCGCCGTGGGCGCCATGGTGCGCAGCAGCTACCACGCCGACCAGCAAGCGCACGGCGTGCTGAACAAGGACTGAGACTTGGGCGCACCCGAGTCGCTGTCGGTGCGCCACTACGGCGCCTCGCCGGGCAGCCACACGCACGAACACTTCCAGGTGCTGCTGGGGCTGGATGGCGTACTGGAACTGGAGGTCGAAGGGCGGGGCCAGCGGGTGGACGCTGGTACCGGTCTGGTCATTGCGCCCGGCGACCGGCACGACTTCGAGTCCGCCCTCGGTGCCCGGTGTCTGGTGCTGGATTCTGGCGACCCCGGCTGGGCGCGGCTGATCGCACGGACGCCACCGCCCGACGCCCTGCCCCTGGCCCAGTACCTGGCATCGGCCTGCGCAGCAGGGCGGGCACGGGCCCGGCAACAGGGTCCAGCCCTGTTGCTCGAAGCCTGGGCCCCGCACGCCCCGCCGCCGCCGCCGCTGCGGCTGCGCCGCGCCATCGACTGGGCCACCCTGCAGGCCTGGGCCCAGAACGCGGCGGCAACCCCCCTGTCGGTGGCCGACCTCGCGGCGCGCGTCCACCTCAGTGCGGCACAGTTCAACGAACGCTGCCGGCAGGAACTGGGCACCAGCCCCATGGCCTGGCTGCGCGACCTGCGGCTGGAACGCGCGAGACAGCTGCGCGCGCAGGGGCTGCCGGTGGCCGACGTCGCGCGCCGCTGCGGCTACCGCTCGCCCTCGGCGCTCACCGCCGCGCTCCGGCGCAGCGAACGGCCCCACCCGTGAACCACGACGACTGACCCGCGTGGCGCGACGACCACCCAGGTTACGCTGCGTCCTGCCGAAGCTCAGCTCTGCTCGACGGGGGCCATCTTGTCCCAGGCGGCCATGGCCTCGGCGGCGTACATCAGCGCCGGACCGCCCCCCATGTACACACACACCGAGAGCATTTCTTCCAGTTCGGCACGGGTACAACCCAGTTGCACGAGAGCCTTGACGTGAAAACCGATGCAACCCGAGCAGCGCTGCGTGACGGCAATGGCCAGCGCCACCAGTTCCTTGTGCTTGGCGCTGAGCGCGCCATCGGTGATGGCGGCCTTGGCCAGCTGGCCGAAGCCGGTCATGGCGTTGCTCTGGGTCTTGCGGAACGGCGCCAGGCTGGCGTTGATGTCGCGCATCAGGTCGCTGTGGTTGAAGGTGCTCACCTTGAAATCCTTGATCAGACATTAATACCCCATACCGTATCAACCATGCCCATTTGCCACTTTGTTTTTGATCAAACGCCGTGCAGCCTTGCCAGGGGGTGGGCATGAGCGCCAACCTGCTCGCCCTGGGCGCCATCGCGCTCTGGGCTTCGCTGGCCGCCCTGGGCGTGGCGCTGTCGCATGTGCCGCCGTTTCTGCTGACGGGCCTGTGCCTGCTGATCGGCAGCCTGATCGCACTGCCGCTCTCGCGTTTTGACTGGCGCCAGTGGCGCGTGCCCGCACCCACGCTGGCGCTGGGCGTCTACGGCCTGTTCGGCTACCACTTCCTGCTGTTCATGGCCCTGCGCCACGCGCCACCGGTGCAGGCCAACCTGGTCAACTACCTGTGGCCACTGGGCATCGTGGTGATGGCCCCCCTCTTCCTGCCCGGCATGACGCTCAGCCGCCGCCACGTGCTGGCGGCCCTGATCGGCTTTGCCGGCGCGGCGCTGGCCATCCTCAGTCGGGGCGGTGACGGCGAGACGGCCGTCTGGTCCTGGGGCTACCTGCTGGCCCTGGCCGCGGCGTTCATGTGGTCCAGCTACTCGCTGCTCACCCGGCGCGTGGCGGCCTTTCCCACCGCTGCCATCGGCAGCTTTGCGCTGGTTTCGGGCGCGCTGTCGCTGCTCTGCCATGCGCTGCTGGAGCCGGCCGCGGTGCTCTCGGTGCAAGACTGGTTGCTGATCGGCCTGCTCGGCCTGGGGCCGCTGGGCGGCGCCTTCTTCCTGTGGGACGCGGCGCTCAAGCGCGGCGATGCGCGGCAGATCGGGGTGCTGAGCTTCATCACCCCGTTGCTGTCCACCGTCACGCTGCTGGCCGTGCAGGGCGAGCGGCCCAGCGTCTCGGTGGGGGTGGCGGCGGTGCTGATCATCGGCGCCGCGGTGGTGGCCACGCGGCGGTCGCAGTAGCCCCCACGCTCCGCCGCTGTTCGGGTCGCGCTGCCCGCCGACGGGGCTGACCCGGCTGGGGGCGGCCCGCTGTCGCCCCCTCCAACAAACCCACTCAGTCGGCTTCGTACAACTCCAGCGGCAGGCCGTCCGGATCGGCGAAGAAGGTGAAACGGCGGCCGGTGTGTTCATCCACCCGGATGTCTTCGACCACCACGCCCTGCGCTTCCAGTTCGCGCTTGCACTGCGCCACATCACGCACCGCAAAGGCCAGGTGCCGCAGGCCCTGGGCCTCGGGTCGAGACGGCCGCGGGGGCGGTGTCGGGAAGGAAAACAGTTCGATCTGCGAGCCGTCGGGCAAGGCCAGGTCCAGCTTCCAGCTCTGGCGTGCCTCACGCAGGTGCTCGGCCACCACGCGCAGGCCCAGCACCTCGGTGTAGAAGCGTCTGGAGCGTTCGTAGTCCGAACAGATGATCGCGGCGTGGTGGATGCGCAGCAGCATCGGTGCCTTGCTCAGTCGGCCATCAGCGCGGCCGGGTCTTCGGCCGCCAGCACCGTCTGCGCCCAGGTCGCCAGCTTGGTGGTGTCGCAGCGCAGGATCTGCTGCTTCACGGCCAGGATCTGCGAGGGGTGCATGGAGAAGCTGCGCAGCCCCAGCCCCAGCAACAGGCGCGTCATGCCCACGTCGCCCGCCATTTCGCCGCACACGCTCACACCTTTGCCCTGCGCCCGCGCCTGCGCGATGGTGCTGGCCAGCAGGTGCAGCACCGCGGGGTGCACCGGGTCGTAGAGGTGCGAGACGGCTTCGTCGGCCCGGTCGATGGCCAGGGTGTACTGGATCAGATCGTTGGTGCCGATCGACAGAAAGTCGAAATGGCGCAGGAACAGCGGGATGGTCAGCGCCGC
>NZ_JBPCSJ010000415.1:0-13277 GCF_051007235.1 Hydrogenophaga sp.
GGCCACGTTGGCGTAGGCCATGGCCTGGGCCAGTGCCTCGCCCTGCCCGCCCAGCACCGACAGCACGGCCTCGCCCATCGTGAGCATCGCCACCATGTAGACGGCGCCCGCGGCCAGCGCGATCCACAGCGCGTGCACCGCCAGCGCGTTGGCCCGCGCGGGGTCGCCCGCGCCCAGCGCGCGGCTGACCGCCGACGACACGCCGCCGCCCATGGCCCCGCCCGACAGCATCATCTGGAACATCACGAAGGGAAACACCAGCGCCATGCCGGCCAGAGCGGGCGAGCCGAAGCGGCCGACGTAGGCGGTCTCGGCGATGGCCGCCAGCGCGGTGGCCAGCATGGCTGCCATGTTGGGCAGCGCGAACTTCAGCAGCAGTGGCAGGATGGGTTGGGTCAGCAGGGGGTTGGGCGCGGCTGCGCCGGGCTCACGCATCGCCATCCCCCTCGGCCGCTGCGGGCGCGAGCCGCTCCATCGACGCGTCGATCAGCGCGTGCAGCGCCACCACCTGGTCCTCGCCCAGCAGGCGGTTGATGCCCGTCTGGGCCATCTTCCAGCGCCGCTTGGCCTCGGCGCGCTTCTCGCGCCCGGCCGGCGTGAGGCTGACCAGGCGGCTGCGCGCGTCCGCGCCGGCCCCGACCACCACCCAGCCGGCGTCGACCAGCGGGCGCAGGTTGCGCGTGAGCGTGGACGCGTCCATCTTCAGCCCCGCGGCCAGTTCGCCGGGGCGCACCGGCCCCAGCTTGTCGACGCAGGACAGCAGCGAGTACTGCGTGGTCTTGAGCCCCACCTGCGCCATCTCGGTGTCGTAGAACTGGCTCACGCGGCGCATGAACTGGCGCAGCTTGAGGTTGGTGCAGCCTTGCGGCTGGGATCGGGTGGGGGTGCTGACGGCCATGTTTCAATTGTATCTACAATCGTTGCATATGCAATTGATGAAAGGGCAAACCATGGATACCGACAACATCCGCCTGCGCTGGGAACGCGAAGAGGCCGCCGTGCGGGAACGCATCGCAGCCGCGGGCGCCCAGGCCGGCGTTTCCAGGCCGGAGCAGATCGCTGGCAAGACGGGGCTGGAGATCATGCAGGCGCTGCTGCGTGGCGAGCTGCCCTACCCGCCCATCAGCGAGACCCTGGGCTTCTTCCTGATCGAGGTGGGCGACGGCCACGCGGTGTTCCAGGGTGCGCCGCAGTTCAAGCACTACAACCCGCTGGGCACGGTGCACGGTGGGTGGTACGCCACGCTGCTCGATTCGGCGCTGGGCTGCGCGGTGCAGACCAAGCTGCCCGCCGGCACCGGCTACACCACCGCCGAACTCGGCCTGAACATCGTGCGTTCGGCCAGCGACAAGTCCGGCCCGCTGCGCGCCATCGGCACCGTGATCCACAGCGGCCGGCAGATGGCGACCGCCGAGGCGCGCATCGTCGGACCCGACGGCAAGCTCTACGCCCACGCCACCACCACCTGCTTCGTGTTCGACGCGTCGCGCGCGAAGGGCTGAGCCGCTCCTTGGCTTCGCTTCAGGCCGGCAAGGTCCAGCGCACGCGGCAGCCGCGTGGGTCGTTCACGTTGTCGATCTGCACCTCGCCCCCGTGCAGGGCGCTGACCTCCTGCACGAAGCACAGGCCCAGGCCCGAACTTTTGTCCTGCCCCGGGCCGCGCGGCAGCGAATAGAAGCGCTCGAAGATGCGGCCGATGGCGTAGTCGGGCACGCCCGGCCCCTGGTCGCGCAGGGTCCATACCAGCTGCGCACCTTCGCGCTCCAGGCCGAGGGTGAGCGTGCCGCCCGCGGGCGAGAAGTCGATCGCGTTGTCCAGCAGGTTGTGCAGCGCCTGGCGCATCAGGAAGCGGTTGCCGCGCAGGCTCTGGCCGGTGCCCAGCCCGTCGGTCACCCGCAGGTCTTTGAGGCGCAGGCGCGGCTCCAGCGCCTGCAGGGTCTCGCGTGTGAGCGCACCCAGGTCCACGGTTTCCACGTCGCGCAGCTGGCGCATCTGCTCCACATCGGCCAGGCCCAGCAGCTGGTCGATCAGCTGCTGCAGCCGCTCGGTCTGGCGTTCGATGTTGCCGGCAAAACGCTGGCGGTCGGCCTCGGGCATGGGCGTCTGCAGCAGTTCGGCCGCGCCGCGGATGGCCGCCAGCGGGCTCTTGAGTTCGTGCGTGAGGGTGTGCACGTAGTTCTCGACATAGGCCTTGTCTTCGAGCCGCACGCGCATGCGTTCGACCGCCTGGGCCAGGTCGCTGAACTCGGTGTTGCCCGACAGGCGCCCCATGCTCGGCAGCTCGGCGCGCTCGCCCTGCGCCACCGCGTTGGCGTAGCCGCGCAGGCGCGAGAGCGAGCTGGCCATCCACCAGGTGAACAGCAGGCCGATGAACAGCGAGATGCCCAGCAGCGCCCACGACCAGGCGAGGATGCGGTCGCGGCTGCGCTGGATGTAGGGCTCCAGCGTGGCGTTGGGCCGCGAGACGGTGAGCACGCCGATGATGCGATCGCCGTCGCGCACCGGCGCGGCCACGTGCATCACGGTCGCGTCGGGCTGGTCCGGGCTGTCGGCGCTGGAGCGCGCGCCGTACTGGCCGCGCAGGGTCTTGTAGACGTCGTTCCAGCGCGAGCGGTCTTCGCCCACCGCCGCCTCGCGCGTGTCGAAGACGACGATGCCGCGCGCATCGGTGACGCTGATGCGGTAGTGGATGCGGTCCTTGTGGAAACCCCAGATGTCGGCGTCGGGCTTGACCTCGGGCAGCGCGCGCATGGCCTGGGCGAACGGGCCGGTGGCGATGGCGCCGGCCTTCAGGTCGGGCGCGGCCAGCTGGGCCAGGCTGTAGGCCGCGTCCACCAGGCTGTCTTCCATGGCCAGGCGGGTGCCGGGCTTGACCTCTTCCAGGAAGATGCGCAGCACCACGAACAGCGCCAGCCCCAGCACCAGAAAAAAGCCCAGCAGGAGTCGCAGGCCGATGCGCACTTCAGCCTATCCCGTTGACGCAGCGACACCCATCACGCACGGCACATCCCTGTTCAGGGGCACCGAGGAACCGGCTTTGCCGGGCCTCTGGTGCCGTCCCCCTCCCGCCGCAGGCGAGAGAGGGGGAAGACACGAAGCGGCGCAGGGGGTGCATGTCCATCAGGCGCTCAATGAGTAACCCATGTGCCGGTGTGTCTGGATCAGGTCGGCGCTGGCACCGGCGTCGCGCAGCTTGGCACGCACCAGCTTGATGTGGGCGTCCACGGTGCGGTCGGCGGTGTCGGACGCGTCGTCCCAGACCAGGTCCATCAGTTCGGCGCGCGAGAAGATGCGCTGCGGCCGCTTGAGCAACGTGGCCAGCAGGCGGTATTCGTAGCGCGTGAGGGCCAGCCACTGGCCTGCGCAGCGGATGCGCTGGGCCGCTTCGTCCAGCTGCAGCGGCGCGGCGTCGGGCGCCGTGGCGGCCGGCCGCACGGCGCTGCGCCGCAGGATGGCCTTGACCCGCGCGCAGACCTCGCGCGGCGAAAAAGGTTTGCTCACGTAGTCGTCGGCGCCCAGTTCCAGGCCGAGGATGCGATCGATCTCCTCGCTGCGTGCGGTCAGGAAAACGATAGGCAATTCGCTGGTCTTGCGGATGGCGCGGCAGACGTCGAAACCGTTGCCGTCCGGCAGACCCACGTCGAGAATGGCCAGGTCCGGCGCCTGCAGGGCAAAGGCGGCCAGCGCCTCGCGCACCAGTGGCACGTGCATGACCTCAAAGCCCTCGCTGCGCAGGCTGTAGAGCAGCGTGTCGGCGATGGCCTGTTCGTCTTCCAGCAGCAGGATGCGGTGCGCCATGGGTCGGGTGGTGGTGGGGAGAAAACTGCCCGCGATCATAGGCGGGGCGCCGCCCCGTTCAGCAGGCCAGCGACTCGGTGAAGCGACTGTCCTCGGCCAGCGTCAGCCGCAGGTGTTGCGAGCTGACCCGCAGGCCAGCGCCGTTGCGCAGCGCCAGGTCGAGTGTGATCGGCCCTGTCCAGTCGCCGGGGACCGGCAGTTCACGCCACAGCCGCCCGTCGACCAGCAGACGGGCTTCGCGCACGGCGCCCAGGCAATCGCCGATCGCGCAGCCGGCATCGATCAGCACCGTGGCCGCATCGAAGTGCAGCGCGACGGCCGACAGGTGACCGAGGACGGGCCGGGTGTCCGCGCCCTCACCGGCCCGCCACGCCGGCGCGCTGGCCAGCGCCAGCGTGACGCGGTCCCCGTCGATGGTGACGCAGGCCAGCTGCCCGTCCGCCAGTTCGATGCGGCTCATGCGGGTGAGCCGAAGAGGTCTTCGAGCGCGCGGCGCATGACCGCGCGGTCCACGTCCACACCACTCCACAGCCGGATGGCAATCGCCCCCTGGTTGACCAGCATGCCCAGGCCGTCGAGCACGGTGCAGCCCGCCGCTTCGGCGGTGCGAATGAGGTGGGTGCGCGGCGGGTTGGGGATGGCGTCGGCCACCACCATGCCGGGGCGCAGCGTGGCCCAGTCGATGTCCAGCTGGTCGTCGATGTGCGGATGCAAGCCGATCGACGTGGCGTTGACCACGATGCCGGTGCAGGCCGGGATGGGCATGGCCGGCAGCCAGTGCAGGTACTCGGCGCTGGCCTGCGTTTTGGCGGTGATGAGATCGGCCAGCGCCTGACCACGAGGGCGGCCGCGGTTGACCACCGTGATGTGCGCCGCACCGGCCAGCGCCAGTTCCACCGCCACGGCGCGTGCCGCGCCACCGGCGCCGAACAGCGCCACGCGCTGGCCTTCGATGCTGCACACCGGGCGCAGCGCTTCGATGAAACCCTGGCCGTCGGTGTTTTCACCCACCAGCAGGCCGTCGCGATGCACCACGGTGTTGACCGCGCCGATGATCTGCGCCGAGGAGCCCAGTCGGTCCAGGTGTTCGATCACCGTCACCTTGTGCGGCAGCGAGCAGTTGAAGCCGGCCCAGCCCATGGCGCGGGCGCCGCGCACCGCGTCGGCCAGCCGCTCGGGCGGCACCTCGGCGTTGACGTAGCGCCAAGCCATGCCGTGGTGGCGGTAAGCGGCTTCAACCATGGCCACGGTGGGGTTCCCGGCTGCGGGCTGGGACAGGGAACCGGTGAGGGTGTGCAGGAAGTTCATGGCATCGTCCGTGGGCGAGGATGACGCATGAAAACAAAAAAGCCGGCCTGGGGCAAGGCCGGCTTTGGACTTGATCAGCGTTGCCTTGGGTGGCCAAGCGGCCAGACGCTCACTTTGCGGTGCGCGCCTGGGCCACCGCGGCCTGCGTTTCTTTCCACAGGTCCATGCCCACATTGGTGGCGATGCTGGCGTTCACACGCGTGAGCTGCGAGCGCATGCGGTTGGCTTCGGTGGGCGAGAGTTCGTTGATCTGCATGCCCTTGGCCTTGAGGTCGGTCAACGCCTTGGCGGCTTCGGCGCGCGTGTCCTGGCGCTCGAAGTCGCGGCTCTTCTTAGCCGCGTCCAGCAGGATCTTCTGCTCATCTTTGCTCAGGCCGTCCCACCACTTCTTGCTCACGGTGACGATCCACGGGCTGTAGACGTGGTTGGTCACGGTCAGGTACTTCTGCACCTCGTAGAACTTGCTCGACAGGATGGTGTTGTACGGGTTCTCCTGACCGTCCACCGTCTTGGTCTCCAGCGCGGTGAACAGCTCGGAGAACGGCAGCGGGATGGCGTTGGCGCCCAGGGTCTTGAAGGACTCCAGGAACACGTTGTTCTGCATCACGCGCAGCTTGATGCCGGTCAGGTCTTCCAGCTTGTTGACCGGCTGCTTGTTGTTGGTCAGGTTGCGAAAGCCGTTCTCCCAGTAGGCCAGGCCCACCAGGCCCTTGTCCTGCAACTTGTCCATCACCTTCTGGCCGGTCGGGCCGTCCAGCACCACGTCGGCTTCCTTGGCGTTGTTGAACAGGAAGGGCGTGTCCCAGATCGCCATTTCCTTGGTGATGCCGACCAGCGTGGCGGTGGAGCCGACCATCATTTCCTGCGCGCCACCGATCAGGGCCTGCTGCATCTGCACGTCAGACCCCAGCGCGGCGGCCCCGATGGCGCGCACCTTCATCTTGCCGCCCGAAGCCTTCTCGACCTCCTGGGCAAAGACCTTGACGGCGCGGCCCTGGTTGGACTGTTCGTTCAGACCGTAGCCAAAGCGGATCAGGCGCGGCTTGATGTCTTGGGCAAAGGCCGCGAACGGCGCGGCGAAGGCGGCCGCCGCGGTGGCGGCGATCAGGGTGCGACGGATGATGGACATGACAGTCTCCTTGGGTAAAAACAAACAGGCGGAAATCAACGCATCCACGCCACAGGGGCGGTGACGATCTGCGGAAAGACGACGAACAGGGCCAGCACCAGCGTGTAGCTGAGCAGGAAGGGATTGACCCCTTTGATGACCTGGTGCATGGACAGGCGGCCCACGCCGGCCACCACGTTGAGCACCGTGCCCACCGGCGGCGTGATGAGGCCGATGGCGCCGTTGAGCACGAACATCAGGCCGAAGTACACCGGGTCGATGCCGGCTTTGACGGCGATCGGCAGCATCACCGGCGCGAAGATCAGGATGGTCGGCGTGAGGTCCAGCGCGGTGCCGATGAGCACCAGCACCACCATCATCACGGCCATGAGCAGGCGCGGGTTGTCCACCAGCGGGCCCAGCCAGCCGCCCAGCACGCCGGGCAGATCGGCCAGGGTGATCATGTAGCTGGCCACCTGCGCACCGGCGCACAGGAACATGACGACAGCGGTGGTCTTGGCGGCGCGGGTGAGCACGCCGTAGA
Source organism: Hydrogenophaga sp. (assembly GCF_051007235.1). Lineage (GTDB taxonomy): Bacteria > Pseudomonadota > Gammaproteobacteria > Burkholderiales > Burkholderiaceae_C > Hydrogenophaga. The sequence goes on from NZ_JBPCSJ010000415.1 coordinate 6,759, forward strand.
GCTGGCCCACCTGCATTTCGCGGTGGATGAACAGCGACACCACCAGCGCGTAGAACGCGGCCACCACGGCGGCTTCGGTGGGCGTGAACACGCCGCTCTTCATGCCGCCGATGATGATCAGCGGCATCAGCAGCGCCCACACCGCCCGGCCCGTGGCGCGCAGGCGGCCGGCCATCGGCACGGGCGGGTTGTCCTTCAGGTCCATGCCCTTGAGCACGATCTTCCAGGTCACGATGAGGGCGGCGCCCATCATCAGGCCGGGCACGATGCCGGAGAGGAACAGCGCCGAGATGGAGGTGTTGGTGGTGACGCCGTAGATGATGAACGGCATGGACGGCGGGATGATGGGCGCGATGATGCCGCCCGAGGCCAGCAGCCCGGCCGAGCGGTGCATGGGGTAGCCGTGCTCGCGCATCATGGGCAGCAGGATGGTGGCCAGCGCCGCGGTGTCGGCCAGGGCCGAACCGCTCATGGACGCCATCAGCACCGCCGCACCGATGGCGACGAAACCCAGCCCGCCACGGATGTGGCCGACCCAGGTCTGCGCCATGTCGATGATGCGTTTGCTGATGCCGCCGCTGTTCATCAGCTCGCCGGCCAGGATGAAGAAGGGCACGGCCAGCAGCGGGAAGCTGTCGATGCCGGCCACCATGTTCTGCGCCAGCAGCTGGGTGTCCCAGAAGTCCATCACCCAGGCCATGCCGGCGCCGGTGAGCAGCAGGGCCAGGGCCATGTTCATGCCGATGCCCATCAGGGTCAGCATGCCGACCACGAACACGATGAAGGCTTGTGCTTCGAGGCTCATCACATCACTCCACGTCCACGCTGTGACCCAGGTCCAGCGGACGGGCGGTCACGATTTCCCACAGCGCCGTCGCGCCAATGGCGGCGGCGCACAGCAGCGCCGGCAGCGGCAGCAGCGCCACCGGGTAGCCCAGCACCACCGAGGTGCTGTCCAGCCCCACCACCACCTGCTGCCAGGCGCCACGGCCCAGCAGCACGGCGGCCAGCAGCACCAGCAGGCGGATGGTCAGCGTGGCCAGCCGGAACGCGAGCGGGCGGCGGCGCAGCAGGCCCACCAGGCTGGTGAAGGCCATGTGTTCGCCCGCCGGGTAGGCCGCGGCCGCGCCGATGAAGACCATCCACACGAACAGCAGGCGCGAGAGTTCTTCGCTGGCGGCGACGCCGCTGCCAAAGCCGTAGCGCAGCACCACGTTGAGGAACACCGAGCAGGCCATGACGGCCAGGCAGGCGGCCATGAGGGCCAACGCCACGCGCTGCAAGGGGTGCTGTTGGGTCACTTCTGGGGCGTTCATGCGGCCTCCTGGGTTGGGGACGTGGGGGCCGAATGGGCCCATGCGGCCACCTGCTCCAGCAGCTGGGGCAGCGGTTCGGCCGCGTCCACGCGCAGCACGCCGGCTTCGCCCACCGGGGATTCGAGCGTGGCGAACTGGCTGTCCACCAGCGCGGTGTTGAAGAAGTGCGACGAACGGGTCGCCACGCGCTGGCGCGCCTGCTCGGGCGTGATGTCCAGGAACACGAAGCGCAGGCCCGGCGCGGCGGCGCGCAGCTGTTCGCGGTAGGCACGGCGTAGGGCCGAACAGGTAAGCACCACATCACGCCCATGGCGCTGCGCCAGCAAGCCGGCCAGGGTGGCAAGCCAGCCGGCGCGGTCGGCGTCGGTCAGCGGCGTGCCCTGCTGCATCTTCTGGCGGTTGCCCGCGCTGTGGTGGTCGTCGCCTTCAATCAGCTCGAAGGCCAGGCGCTGCGCGAGGGCGACGCCGAGGCTGGACTTGCCGCAGCCGGCCACGCCCATGATCACCAGCGAGGTGTTCGGATCGTTTGACATGGGTGAGATAGCGCTATCTTTTGAATCCGGAAAAAAGCGGCCCAATGGGGGACCGCTGCGGCCCGCCCCCTCTGCGGGGTGCGGGTAAACCGGGGTGGCCCCGGCCTTGAGATAGCGCTATCTTACGGACACCGATCGATCCCAAGCAACCGTACAAACCCTGATGCCCCCTTCTGCTGTCTCCCCGGCGTCACCGCAACGCCCGCGCGCCACCGGCCGGATCACCCTGGCCGATGTGGCCGCGCTGGCCGGCGTGAGCCCCATCACCGTCTCGCGCGCGCTGCGCGGCGAGCGCACCGTGGACCCGGTGCTGGCCGAGCGCGTCAAGGCCGCCGCGGCCGAGTTGCGCTACATGCCCGACCCGGCCGCGCGCGCACTGGCCTCGCGCCACAGCTCGCACGTGGCGGTGCTCATCCCCATGCTGTCGAACGCGCTGTTCGTGGACCTGCTCGAAGCTGTGCAGCGCACGCTGCGACCAGCCGGTTACCAGACGCTGATCGGTATCACCCATTACGACCCGGACGAAGAGGAACAGCTGCTGCGCGAACAGCTGCTGCACCGCCCGGCGGGCCTGCTGGTGACGGGCATCGACCACAACGAGCGCACGCGCGAGCTCATCGCCGGCAGCGGCGTGCCCTGCGTGCACGTGATGGCGCTGTCGACCACGCCGGACCTGTACTGCGTGGGCTTCTCGCAGACCGACGCGGGCGCGGCCATCACGCAGCACCTGCTGGACCGGGGGCGCCGGCGCATCGCCTTCGTGGCCGCGCAGCTGGACCCGCGCACCCTGCAACGCGCCGAGGGTTACCGCCGCGCGCTGCAGGCGGCCGGCCTGCACGACCCGGCGCTGGAGTGGCTGGACCCGCGTCCCTCGTCCATGGCCCTGGGCGGTGAGCTGCTGGACCAGGTGCTGCGCGAACGGCCGGACTGCGACGCCATCTTTTTCTGCAACGACGACCTGGCCCAGGGCGGCTTGCTGGCGGCGCTGCGCCTGGGCGTGGCGGTGCCGCAGCGGGTGGCGGTGGCGGGTTTCAACGACCTCTCTGGCAGCGACCAGATGCTGCCGCCGAGGAGCAACGTGGCCACACCGCGCGGCGCCATTGGCGTAGCGGGCGCGCAGATGCTGCTGGCCCTGATGCGCGGCGACACACCGCCGCAGCACGCGGTGGACCTGGGTTTTGAACTGCGCCTGCGCCAGAGCAGCTGAGCAAAACCCATACTCTCTGCCACAACCTAGGGTTAATCCTGACACAACCACGCAAGGGAGTACCAAACTGACCCGGTTTCGTACAAATCGCGCGGCCGTTCCTGACCAGAATTCCCCCACGGCTTCAGACACCGTAGAACCTCAAACGACCGCCCATCCTTCCAGGAGACACACCGTGAAATTCCGCCTTGCCACCGTGTTCGCCGCCGGCCTGCTGGCCGCCGCTGGCGCCAACGCCGCCACCGAACTCGTCATCGCGACCGTGAACAACGGCCACATGATCGAGATGCAGAAGCTCTCGAAGAACTTCGAAGCCGCCAACCCCGACATCAAGCTCAAGTGGGTCACGCTGGAAGAAGGCGTGCTGCGCCAGCGCGTGACCACCGACATCGCCACCAAGGGTGGCCAGTTCGACATCATGACCATCGGCATGTACGAAGCGCCGATCTGGGGCAAGAAGGGCTGGCTGCAGGAACTCAAGACCGACGCCGCCTACGACGTGGACGACCTGCTGCCCGCCGTGCGCGGCGGCCTGACGGTGGGTGGCAAGCTCTACGCCGCGCCGTTCTACGGCGAGTCGTCGATGCTGATGTACCGCAAGGACCTGGCCGACAAGGCCGGCATCACCGTGGCCGACAAGCCCACCTGGACCGACATCAAGACCCTGGCCGCCAAGATCCACGACCCGAAGAACGGCGTGTACGGCATCTGCCTGCGCGGCAAGCCGGGCTGGGGCGACAACATGGCCTTCCTGTCCACCCTGGTCAACACCTTTGGTGGCCAGTGGTTCGACATGCAGTGGAAGCCGCAGCTGGAAAGCAAGCCCTGGAAGGACGCGATCACCTTCTACGTCGACCTGCTCAAGAACTACGGCCCGCCCGGTTCGTCGGCCAACAGCTTCAACGAAATCCTGGCGCTGACCAACTCGGGCAAGTGCGGCATGTGGATCGACGCCACCATCGCCGCCTCGTTCGTGAGCGATCCCAAGCAGTCCAAGGTGGCCGACAAGATGGCCTTCGCCCAGGCCCCCACGCAGGCCACGCCCAAGGGCGCCAACTGGCTGTGGTCCTGGAACCTGGCCATCCCCGCCGGTTCCAAGAAAGTGGACGCTGCGCAGAAGTTCGTGAGCTGGGCCACCAGCAAGGACTATGTGCAGCTGGTCGCCAAGACCAACGGCTGGGCCAACGTGCCGACCGGCACCCGCAAGAGCACCTACGCCAGCGCCGACTTCCAGAAGGCAGCCCGCTTCGCCTCGGCTGAGCTCAAGGCCATCGAATCGGCCAACCCGAACGACAGCACGCTGCCCAAGAGCCCGTACACCGGCGTGCAGTTCGCGGCCATTCCGGAGTTCCAGTCCATCGGCATCGCCGTGGGCCAGCAGATGAGCGCTGCGCTGGCCGGCAAGACCACGGTGGACGCTGCCCTGAAGGCTGGCCAGGTGGCTGCCGAGCGCGAAATGAAGAAGGCCGGCTACTACAAATAAGAAGCGCCCATCTGGCTACTGCGCAGGCCGATCTGGGGCCGGTGTTCCTCGCCGTACGGGAGTACGGCTGCGGTACAGCGCCCCCACCTCGGCCCGCTCGCGACGCCATCTGAACGCTTCTTGGGCGCTGGCGCGCTGAGCGCTGGCGCCCCCCCCGGGTCCTTTCCATCGCCCCGTTCCGAGGCTCCCCCATGAACCGCCCCACCTCGCGCCCCGCATCGCGTTTCATTCCGCGCCTGCTGCTGACGCCCGCGATCGCCACGCTCTTCCTCTGGATGATCGTGCCGCTGGTGATGACGATCTACTTCTCGCTCATCCGCTACAACCTGATGCAGCCGGATGTGACCGGGTTCGCCGGGCTGGAGAACTTCGAGTACTTCGTCACCGATCCCTCGTTCACCACCTCGGTGGTCAACACCCTGCTGCTGCTGGGCAGCGTGATCGGGATCACCGTGCTGTTCGGTGTGCTGATCGCCCTGCTGATCAACGAGCCCTTTGCCGGCCGCGGCCTGGTGCGCGTGCTGCTGATCTCGCCCTTCTTCGTCATGCCCACGGTCAACGCGCTGATGTGGAAGAACATGATGATGAACCCCATCTACGGCGTGCTGGCCCAGGTCTGGGCCTTCTTCGGCGCCACCCCAATCGACTGGCTGACCGACCTGCCCCTGTTCTCGGTGATCGTCATGGTCAGCTGGCAATGGCTGCCCTTTGCCACGCTGATCTTCATGACCGCGCTGCAGAGCATGGACCGCGAGCAGCTGGAAGCCGCCCGCATGGACGGCGCCACTTACGGCCAGCAGCTGCGCTACCTCTACATCCCGCACCTGGGCCGCTCGGTCGCCGTGGTCGTGATGATCGAACTGATCTTTTTGCTCAGCGTGTTCGCCGAGATCTACACCACCACCGGTGGTGGCCCGGGCGACGCCAGCACCAACGTGGCCTTCCTGATCTTCAAGCAGGCGCTGCTGAACTTCGACGCCGGCGTGGCTTCCGCGGGTGCGCTGTTCGCCGTGCTGCTGGCCAACATCGCGGCGATCTTCCTGATCCGCATGGTCGGTAAAAACCTCGACAAATGACCATGAAACACCCCCGCCGCGCTTTGCGCGACCCCCTCAAGGGGGCGACACCAGCGGCCCGGCTGAGCCGGTTCCGCGGTGTCTCTCGACCAATCACCTCGTTCAAAGGTTGCTTCGCATGAGAGCCTCTATCTACACACCGGCCTACGCGGTGCGCACCGTGGCCGCCTGGGCCGTGGCGCTGCTGCTGTTCTTCCCGCTGGGCTGGCTGCTGCTGACCGCGTTCAAGACCGAGCTGCAGGCCATCGCCGTGCCGCCCGAGCTGTTCTTCTCGCCCACGCTGGAGAATTTCCACGAGGTGCAGGAACGCAGCGACTACCTGCACTACGCCTGGAACTCGGTGGTCACCAGCGTGGTGTCCACCTTGCTGGGCCTGGCCATTGCCGCGCCCGCCGCCTACGCCATGGCCTTCCACAAGGGCAAGCGCGACAAGGACATCCTGATGTGGATGCTGTCCACCAAGATGATGCCTGCCGTCGGCGCCCTGGTGCCCATCTACGTGCTGGCGCAAAAGAGCCACCTGCTGGACACCCAGCTCGGCCTGATCATCGTGTTCACGCTGTCCAACCTGCCCATCATGGTGTGGATGCTGTATTCCTCGTTCAAGGAGATCCCGAACGAGATCCTGGAAGCCGCGCGCATGGACGGCGCCACGCTCTGGCAGGAAGCCTTCAAGGTGCTGCTGCCCCTGGGCATGGGCGGCCTGGCGTCCACCGGCCTGCTGTGCCTGGTGCTCAGCTGGAACGAGGCCTTCTGGTCACTCAACCTGAGTTCCGCCCAGGCCGGCACGCTGGCCACGCTGATCGCCAGCTACTCCAGCCCCGAAGGCCTGTTCTGGGCCAAGCTGTCCGCCGCCTCGCTCATGGCCATCGCGCCCATCGTGGTCTTCGGCTGGTTCAGTCAG
>NZ_JBPCSJ010000416.1:0-3420 GCF_051007235.1 Hydrogenophaga sp.
TGCCTGGCCGAATGCCTGGGCAACCAGCTGCTGGCCGACACGCTGCGCGACTACACCGCCCGCACCACGCTGATCGCCATGCTCTACCAGAGCACGCACGACGCGGTGCAGTCCTGCCAGGACCACGTGGCCATCGTCGAAGCGCTGGAACGCGGCGACGTGGCCCAGGCCGAGCGCCTGATGGAAGAACACATCGGCCAGGTGCAGGCAGCGCTGCGTCTGGCACCGGTGGACGACCCGCTGGCCGACCTGCGGCAGGCACTGGCACCGGTCAAACCGTCCACCCCCGTTTCCCCCTCCCCCACCCCGTCCGCTGAAACCTACCTAGGAGCCTTGCTGTGAAACTGAACAAACGCGCCTTCATCGCCTCGACCCTCGCCGTCGCCACCCTGGCTGCCGCCGGTACTGCCCAGGCCCAGTCCGCGCTGGACAACGTGATGAAGGCCAAGGCCATCAAGATCGCCATCCCGACCGATTTCCCGCCCTACGGCTTTGTCGGCACCGACCTGCAGCCCCAGGGTCTGGACGTGGACATGGCCAGGTACATCGCCGCCAAGCTGGGCGCCAAGGTCGAGCTGGTGCCGGTGACCAGCGCCAACCGGATCCCCTACCTGCAGACGCAGAAGGCCGACCTCGTCATCTCCACCCTGGGCAAGAACCCCGAGCGCGAGAAGGTGATCGACTTCACCATCGCCTACTCGCCGTTCTTCCAGGCGGTGTTCGCGGCCAAGTCGCTGCCGGTCACGGCGTTCGCCGATCTGGCGGGCAAGTCGGTCGGCGTCACGCGCGGCGCCATCGAGGATCAGGAGCTGAGCAAGGTCGCCCCGGCCACGGCCGACATCAAGCGCTTCGAAGACAACAACGCCACCGTCTCGGCCTTCGTCTCGGGCCAGGTGCAGGCCATCGCCACCGGCGCTTCGGTGGCCGGCAACATGATGGCGCGCAACCCGCAGCTGAACACCGAATACAAGTTGCTGCTCAAGGACAGCCCCAACTTCATCGGCGTGGCCAAGGGCGAAGACGCGCTGCGCACCAAGGTCAACGAGATCATCCTGGCGGCCAAGAAGTCGGGCGACATCGACGCGATGGCCAAAAAATGGCTCGGCCGCCCCGCAGGCACCTTGCCGGAATAAGTACAGCTGACGCACACGGAGGACGGGCGCCATGCGCATCGAATTCGACTTCCTGGCCGTGCTGGCGCAGTGGTCGCTGTTGCTGCACGGCGTGGCCTGGACGCTGGGGCTGACCGCGGTGTCGGCCGTGCTGGGCGTGGCGCTGGGTGTGGCCTGTGCCTGGGCGCGCAGCCACGGCCGGCTGTGGCTGCGATGGGTGGTGGGCAGTTATGTGGAAGTCATCCGCAACACGCCCTTCATCGTGCAGCTGTTCTTTGTGTTTTTCGGTCTGCCGGCGGCGGGCGTGAAGCTCACGCCCGAGACCGCCTCGGTGATCGCAATGGTGGTCAACCTCGGCGCGTATGCGGCCGAGATCGTGCGCGCCGGCATCGAGGCCACGCCCAAGGGACAGTTCGAAGCGGCGGCCAGTCTGGCGCTGAACAAGGCGCAGACCTTCATACACGTGGTGCTGCCGCCCGCGCTGCGCAAGGTGTGGCCGGCACTCACCAGCCAGATCATCATCGTGATGCTGGGCTCGGCGGTGTGCGGACAGATCGCGACCGAGGAACTGAGCTACGCGGCCAACCTGATCCAGAGCCGCAACTTCCGCGCCTTCGAGGCCTTCATCGTCGCCACCGGCCTCTACCTGCTGCTGGCCATCGGCGTTCGTGCGCTGCTCAACTGGGCTGGCCCCCGTTTCATCTTCGGTCAGGGAGGCGCCCGTGGTTGACTTCACCCTCTGGGACATCCTGCGCAACCTGCTGCTGGCTGCGCGCTGGACGGTGGCGCTCTCGCTGGTCGCCTTCATCGGCGGTGGGCTCGTCGGCCTGGCGCTGCTGGTGGCGCGCACCGCGCGCTGGCCGGGCGCACAGACCTTCGTGGCCGGCTACGTGCAGCTCTTCCAGGGCACCCCGCTGCTGATGCAGCTGTTCCTGGCGTACTTCGGCCTGGCGCTGTTTGGTGTGGACACCTCGGCCTGGGTCTCGGCGGCGCTGGCGCTCACGCTCTACACCAGCGCCTTCCTGTGCGAGATCTGGCGCGGCTGTGTGGCCGCCGTGCCCAGAGGGCAGTGGGAAGCGGCGCAGAGCCTGGCGCTGAGCTTTGCCGAACAGCTGCGGTATGTGGTGCTGCCACAGGCCACGCGCATCGCCATCGCGCCCACGGTGGGCTTCCTGGTGCAGGTCATCAAGGGCACGGCGCTGGCGTCCGTCATCGGCTTCGTGGAACTCACCAAGGCCGGCACCATGATCACCAACGCCACCTTCCAGCCCTTCCTGGTCTACAGCTGCGTGGCACTGATGTACTTCGCGCTGTGCTTCCCGGTGAGCCTGACCGCACGCCACCTCGAAAGGAAAATGCATGTTGTCCGCTGACACCCTGACCGCCCCGGCCATGGCCACCCCAACACGCACGCCCCCATCGTCGACATCCGGCAGCTGCGCAAGTCCTTCGGCAGCAACGAGGTCCTCAAGGGCATCGACCTGCAGGTGAAGAAGGGCGAGGTGATCGCCATCATCGGCAAGAGCGGCTCGGGCAAGAGCACGCTGCTGCGCTGCATCAACGGACTGGAGGTGTTCCAGTCCGGCAGCCTGAGCGTGGACGGCCAGCCGCTGCTGCACGACAACGCCGCCGCGATGCGCGAGCTGCGCCAGCACGTGGGCATGATCTTCCAGAGCTTCAACCTGTTCCCGCACCTGAGCGTGGGCCGCAACGTGATGCTGGCGCCCGGTCTGGTGAAGAAGACCACGAAGGACACTGGCGAACAGCAGGCGCGCCGACTGCTGCAGCGCGTGGGCCTGGGCGAGAAGTTCGACGCGTTTCCCGAGCAACTCTCGGGCGGTCAGCAGCAGCGCGTGGCGATCGCGCGCGCGCTGGCCATGGAGCCCAGCGTGCTGCTGTGCGACGAGATCACCTCGGCGCTGGACCCCGAACTGGTGGGCGAGGTGCTGCGGGTGGTGGAGTCGCTGGCCGACGACGGCATGACGCTGCTGATGGTCACACACGAAATGAGCTTCGCGCGCAAGGTCAGCGACCGCGTGATCTTCATGCACCAGGGCCGGGTGCACGAGATGGGTCCACCCGATCAGCTCTTCGGCAGCCCGCAGACGCCGGAGCTGCAGCAGTTCCTGTCGTCGATCACAGACTGATCGTCACCCAGACCACCAGCAGGGACGCAAAGGTCACCGGCAGGCCGGTGAGCAGGTGGCGTTTCCAGTCGAGCACGACGCCCTCCTTGGCGGCCAGGTCGGCCACGATCAGGTTGGCGATCGAACCGACCAGCAGCAGGTTGCCGGCGAAGGTGCTCACC
>NZ_JBPCSJ010000417.1:0-2329 GCF_051007235.1 Hydrogenophaga sp.
ATCGCCGGCCTGTCCTTCGCCTTGCACCTGCACCAGCGCGGTCTGGCCTGCGATGTGTACGAGAGCGTGCCCGAGGTGCGCGAGCTGGGGGTGGGCATCACCCTGCTGCCGCACGCCATGCGCGAGCTGGCGGCACTGGGGCTGCAGCCGGCGCTGGAGGCGGTGGGCATCGAGAACCTGGAAAGCGTGTTCTTCAACCGCTTCGGTCAGTTCATCTACCGAGAACCGCGCGGCCGCCACGCCGGCTATGCGGTGCCCGAGGTCGGCATCCACCGCGGCAAGCTGCACCGCATCCTGTACGACGCGGCGGTGCAGCGCCTGGGCCCGGAGCGCGTCCACACCGGGCACCGCTGCACCCAGGTCACGCAGGACGAGGCGGGCGCGACGGTGTATTTCAACGATGCGCAGGGCACCCCGCGCGAGCCGGTGCAAGCCGATATCGTGGTCGCGTGCGACGGGGTTCATTCGGCCGTGCGCCGCCAGTTCTACCCGGAAGAAAAACTCGCCTTCGCCGGCATCAACACCTGGCGCGGCGTGACCCGGCACAAACCCATCCTCAGCGGCAAGAGCTACCTGCGCGTGGGTTCCATCAAGACCGGCAAGATGGTGATCTACCCGATCGTGGACAACGTGGACGGGCAGGGCCACCAGCTCATCAACTGGATGGCCGAGATCGAGCGCCCCGGCGAGGCCATGAACGACTGGAACCAGGGCGGCCGGGTGGACGATTTCATCGGCATCTTCCAGGACTGGACCTTCGACTGGCTGGACGTGCCCGCCCTGATCCGCAACGCCGACCAGGTGCTGGAGTACCCGATGGTGGACAAGGACCCGATCGACCGCTGGACCTTTGGCCGCGTGACCTTGATGGGCGACGCCGCCCACCCCATGTACCCGCGGGGCTCCAACGGCTCGGCCCAGGCCCTGATCGACGCCCGCACGCTGGCCACCGAACTGGCCCGCGACGCCAGCCCCCAGGCCCTGCAGGCCTACGAGGCGCTGCGCCGGGAGGCCACGGCGCGGGTGGTGGCCACCAACCGCAGCGTGCCGCCGGACTTCATCAACATCAAGGTGGACGAACTCAGCGGCGACCGACCGTTCCGCCACATCGACGACCTGATCAGCCAGGCCGAGCTGCGCGAGATCTCGGACCACTACAAGAAGGTCGCGGGTTTTTCGCTCGAAGCGCTCAAGGCCTGAACGCTGGCTCTAAAACCGCGTTGGCGGCAAGGGCTTGAAAGCCGCGGGAAGGGCTCCATGTAGTTCGCAATCATCCATTGCGGAGCCCTCACATGCGACTCGACAAACTCACCACCAAGTTCCAGGAAGCCCTGGGCGAAGCCCAGAGCCTGGCCCTGGGCAAAGACAACGCCTACATCGAACCGGCACACCTGCTGCTGGCCATGCTGCGCCAGGCCGACGGCCCGAAATCGCTGCTGCAGCGCGCCGGCGTCAATGTGGCTGGCCTGAGCAAGGCGGTCGAAGAGGCGGTCAACCGCTTGCCCGAGGTGCAGGGCCAGGACCAGGTGCAGCCCAGCCCGGACCTGGGCAAGCTGCTGCAGGCGACCGAGAAGGAAGCCATCAAGCGCGGTGACCAGTTCATCGCCAGCGAGCTGTTCCTGCTGGCTGTGGCCGACCACAAGGGCGAGCTCGGGCGCATCGCGAACGAGAACGGCCTGTCCCGCAAGAGCCTGGAGGCCGCGATCACCGCGGTGCGCGGCGGGCAGGGCATGGACAGTCCCGAGGCCGAAGGCCAGCGCGAAGCCCTCAAGAAATACACCCTGGACCTGACCGAGCGCGCCCGCCAGGGCAAGCTGGACCCGGTGATCGGCCGCGACGACGAGATCCGCCGCGCCATCCAGGTGCTGCAGCGCCGCAGCAAGAACAACCCGGTGCTGATCGGCGAACCCGGCGTGGGCAAGACGGCGATTGTCGAAGGCCTGGCCCAGCGCATCGTGGCCGGCGAGGTGCCCGATTCGCTCAAGGGCAAGCGGGTGTTGAGCCTGGACATGGCTGCGCTGCTGGCCGGCGCCAAGTTCCGCGGTGAGTTTGAAGAGCGCCTGAAGACCGTGCTGAGCGAGCTGGCCAAGGACGAGGGCCAGACCATCGTCTTCATCGACGAGCTGCACACCATGGTGGGCGCCGGCAAGGCCGAGGGCGCCATCGACGCGGGCAACATGCTCAAGCCGGCGCTCGCGCGCGGCGAACTGCACTGCATCGGCGCGACCACGCTGAACGAGTATCGCAAGTACGTCGAGAAGGACGCCGCGCTCGAGCGCCGTTTCCAGCCGATCCAGGTGGCCGAGCCGTCGCTCGCGCACACCATCGA
>NZ_JBPCSJ010000418.1:0-2393 GCF_051007235.1 Hydrogenophaga sp.
GTGATCGACGGCCCGTTTGCTGAAGCCAAGGAGCTGATCGCGGGTTACACCCTGATCCAGGTGCGCTCGCGCGAAGAAGCCCTGGAGTGGAGCCTCCGCTTCCCGAACCCCGCCGGCAAGGGCAAGCCCGCCGTGATCGAGCTGCGACAGTTGATCGAGCTCGACGAGTTCCCGCCCAGCGCCGCGCTGGACCAGATGAAAGCCATCGACGGCATCGCCCCACAACCCTGAAGGAGAGCCCCATGTTTCGCCAGATCTTTGTCAACCTGCCCATCCAGGACATGGCCCGCTCGCAGGCCTTCTTCAAGGCACTGGGCCTCTCGTTCAACCCGCGCTTCACCAACGAGCAGGGCGCCTGCCTGGAGATCGGTGAAAACTTTTACGCCATGCTGCTGGTCCAGCCCTTCTTCCAGGGCTTTGTGCAGAAGCCCATCTGCGATGCGCACCAGAGCACCGAGGTCATCCTGGCCCTGTCGGTGGACAGCCGTGCCGAGGTGGAGGAGGTGATGCGCAAGGCCGTGGCCGCCGGCGCGACCCGGGGTCCGGAGCCCAAGGATCACGGGTTCATGGTCCAGGACGGTTTCGCCGATCTCGACGGGCACCAGTGGGAGGTGTTCTGGATGGATGAGTCGGCGGCGCCCGAGCAGATGTAGTCCGCGCGCGTGCACGTCACGGTCCACGACACCATCGCCGCCGTCTGGCGCATCGAGTCCGCCCGCATCACCGCGGCGGTGGTGCGGCGCGTGCGCGACGTCGGCGTGGCCGAAGCACTGGCGCAGGACGCGCTGGTGGCTGCGCTGGAGCGCTGGCCGCTGGACGGCCTGCCCGACAAGCCCGCGGCCTGGCTCATGACCACCGCCCTGAACCGCGCCCTCGACCTCCTGCGCCACCGCCAGATGGCCGACGCCCGGCATGGCGACATCGCCGCCGATCTGCAAGCGCTGGAGGCCCACGTGGTGCCCGACTTCAGCGATGCGCTGGACACCGCGCGCGAGCACGCCGCCATTGGTGACGACCTGCTGCGGCTGATGTTCACCGCCTGCCACCCGGTGCTGCCGCCCGAATCGCGCGTGGCGCTGGTGCTCAAGCTGCTTGGCGGGCTCTCCACCGCCGAGATCGCGCGCGCCTACCTGGTGCCCGAGGCCACCCTCGCGCAGCGCATCGTGCGCGCCAAGCGCATGCTGGCCGATGCCCAGGTGCCGTTCGAACTGCCGCCGCCCGGGCAGCTGGGCGAGCGCCTGGGTTCGGTGCTCGAAGTGGTCTACCTGGTCTTCAACGAGGGCTACACGGCGACCAGCGGCGCCGACTGGATGCGCCCCGCGCTGTGCGACGAGGCCCTGCGCCTGGGCCGCATGCTGGCCAGGCTGGCGCCGCAAGAGGCCGAGGTGCACGGCCTGCTGGCGCTGATGGAGATCCAGGCCTCGCGCGCCGCGGCCCGCACCGACCGCGACGGCCACCCCATCCTGCTGGCCGAGCAAGACCGCCAGCGCTGGGACCGGCTGCTGATCCGCCGCGGCCTGGCCGCGCTGGATCGTGCGCAGGCGCTGGGCCAAGCCGCGGGCCGCTACCGCCTGCAGGCGCAGATCGCGGCCTGCCACGCACGCGCGCCGAGCGCCGCCGCCACCGACTGGCCACAGATCGCCGCGCTCTACGCCGAGCTGATGCGGGTCGCGCCCTCGCCGGTGGTCGAGCTCAACCGTGCCGTCGCGGTGGGCATGGCACAAGGTCCGGCCGCGGGCCTGGCCATCGTCGAAACCCTGTTGCAGGACAAGGCCCTGCAGAGCTACCACTGGCTGCCCGCGGTGCAGGGCGACCTGCTGGACAAGCTGGGCCGGCGCGACGAAGCCCGCGCGGCGTTCCTGCGGGCAGCGGAGCAGGCGGGCAACGACCGGGAGCGGCAGGTCCTGATGGACCGCGTGAAACGCCTGGCGCCATAAAAAAGCCCCGGCCAGGGCCGGGGCAAAGAGGCACTCTTTCGAGCGGAGGAGTAAGGGGATGATCAGGCGCTGCGCTGCTGGATACCGGCCAGCACCCAGCCACCGCTGCCCGCCAGGGGCTTGGTCAGGTGCCAGACCTCGTTGATCTCGTCGGGCGCGCCGCCGTCTTCCTGCACGCGGCCGGTGAACAGCACGCTGACCACATAACGCGAACCGTCTTCGGCCACTTCCATCACGTCGGCGTTCAGTTCCATCACGCGGGTTTCCTGCGTGGCGCCGTTGCGCTCGCGGATGTCCATCTGGATCTCGGCGAACATTTCGGGCGAGGTGAACTCGCGGATGTCGTCCAGGTTGCCTGCGTCGTTGGACGCTTGCAGACGGATGAACTGCACCTTGGCGTTGCGCACGAAGCCGTTGACGTCAAAGTCGGCCGGGATGCTGGCGGCGGCCGGCACG
>NZ_JBPCSJ010000419.1:0-12354 GCF_051007235.1 Hydrogenophaga sp.
GGGTACTCGTGTGTGCCGGCGTTCAGCGACGACAGCGGGGGCAGCGCATCCCCCGCGGCCACCCACAGGAAGCGCGCCGCCGCGGGCGATCCGGCCCAGCGGCAGCCGGTGTGAAAGCGCAGCCAGGCCGCCGCGTCGGTGGCGGCGAGCGCGGGCGAGAGCCAGACCGCACAGTCGCTGTCCACCAGCGCCTGCAGCAGCAGGGCGGCGGCGCCGTGGCCGTGGTGCGGGCGCTCGGACACATCGGGCATCTCGATCACACGGCCCGGGTGCGACAGCGCCGACAGCGCGGTGCGGAACACCGCCTGGCTGCCCAGCGCCGAATCGTGGAAGCCGGGGCGCACCCGTTGCAGGTCTTCGGTCTTCATGCTTCGTCTCCTTCGTCGGCGCTGCCGGACTCGCGGGCCACGGTGAAGAAGTTCACCTGGGTCGACTGCGCCCGTGCGGCGCGCTGCGCCCGCTGCAGGTGCAGGTGCTGGCGCACCGGGTGCAACAAGGCCGCGTCCAGCGCCTCGTGTTGCGCGGGGTCCTGCAGCAGCGCATCGGCCATGGCCGCGAGCTGCGCCTGCCGGTGGTTGCGGCCCATCACGTAGGCCACGCCGACGGCGCTGCCCTCGTCGCCCACGCGCAGCGCACAGCGCGTGACGGTGAGCTCGCCGAGGTTGAAGCGCTCGCCGGTGCCGCCGGCGCGGCCCTGCACCATGTACAGGCCGGTCTCGGGTTTGCGCAGCCATTGCGGCGCCAAGGCCGCCTGCTGTGACAGCGCCTGTTCCAGCAAAGGCAGCGGGGCCCGCGACAGCAGGGCCATCCATTCGGGGCGGGGGGTGGACCGGTTCGGCCTGTGGTTGTCAAACGCGTGAAACATCGTCGTGTTAGCCTGAAAGCTGTGTAGACAACTTGTGTCCGGACCATCAGCTTAGGTTTCACCTGTGTCCTTTTCATGACAAGAACCACCGCCTCTTCCGCCCTGCTCCTGCCCGAACCCGATCACAGCTTCTGGGCCCGCATCGCCCACGAAATCGCCGACGCCATCGGCCGCGGCATCTACGCCCCCGGCGATCGCCTGCCCTCGGAACACCTGCTGGCCGAGCAGTACGGCGTCAACCGCCACACCATCCGCCGCTCGCTGGCCAGCCTGGGCCAGATCGGCCTGGTGCGCTCCACGCAGGGCAGCGGTACCTACGTGGAGGACTTCGCGGTCGACCTCGTGCTGGGCCGCCGCACACGCCACCGCCAGAGCCTGGCGCAGGCTGGCCTGCCCGGCGGCCTGCGGGTGCTGGCCTCGCGCACGGTGCGCGCCAGCGCCGACGTGGCCAAGGCACTGGAGATCCGCACCGGCAGCACGGTGCTGCACCTGCAGGTGGTGGGGGACGGCGGCGGCCAGCCGCTGCACGTCAGCGACCGCTTCTTCCCCTGCCCGCGCTTTGCCGGGCTGGACGAGCGGGTGCGCCAGAGCGGCTCCATCACGCAGGCTTTTGCCGACTGCGGCGTGCCCGACTACACGCGGCGCCAGAGCCGCATCTCGGCGCGCCTGCCCGACCCGGCGCTGGCCGCACACCTTCGGCAGCCGGCGGCCCGGCCGGCGCTCTACGTCAGCAGCGTCAACGTGGACACCCACGGCACGCCGATCGAATACGCCTGCACCTGGTTCGCCGGGGACCGCGTCACCCTCACCGTGGACCACGACCATGCCGTCTGAGCCTGTGCCCTTCCACCGCGTCGCGGTCTACGCAGCGCCCGATCCCGCGTCCGCCTGGTGGGCACGTGGCAGCGAATGGCTGGGCCGCTGTGCCGCGCGCCGCTGCGCCCTGCCCATGCCGGTGATCAATGGCGTCGACCCGGCGGTGCAGCAGGCCGTGACCGCCGACCCGCGCCGCTACGGCTGGCACGCCACGCTCAAGGCGCCGTTCCGGCTGGCGCCCGGCGTGGGCTTGCAGGCCCTGCGCGAGGCGTTGGCCGCCATCGGCCGGGACCACCGCGCTGTCGAACTGGCCGACCTCCGGGTGGACCGCCTCGGGCACTTCCTGGCGCTGCGCCCGCAGGCACCGCCCGTAACCCTGGGCGCGCTGGCCGACGACTGCGTGCGGCGCCTGCAGGCGCTGGCGGCGCCGCTGTCCGACGCGGAGCTGGCGCGCCGCCGCCGCGCCCCGCTGACCCCCGAAGAGGACGCGTTGATGTTGTCCTGGGGCTACCCCTGGGTGCTGCACCAGTTCCGCTTCCACTGCTCGCTGACCGGCCCGCTCGACGGCGTGCCGGACGCGGTGGTGGAGCGCTTGGAGCGGGCCGCCCGCTCGCACTTCGCGGCGTTGCCACCCTGGCGGCTGGACCGCCTCTCCCTCTTTGTTGAACCCACACCGGGCGCCGATTTCGAACTGCTCGAACAGCTGGAGCTTGCCGCATGACGCAAGGTCTCATCTACGTGGTCGGCCCCTCCGGCGCCGGCAAGGACAGCGTGCTGCTCGGCCTGCGCGCGCTGTGGTCCGGTCTGCCGCCGGCCCACTGGGCGCGGCGCACCGTCACCCGACCGGCGCAGGCCGGCGGCGAGTCGCACGAATGCGTCAGCGAACCCGGCTTTCAGCGCCTGCAGCAGGCACAGGCCTTCGCCATGGCCTGGCATGCCAATGGCCTCTGGTACGGCGTGCGCCGCACCGAACTGGCCCCGCTGGCCAGTGGTCACTGCGTCTTCGTCAACGGTTCGCGGGCCTACCTGCAGCAGGTGCTGCACCAGTGGCCGCAGGCCACCGTGGTCCAGATCAGCGCGCCCGCCGACCTGCTGCGCCAGCGCCTGCAGGCCCGTCAGCGCGAGAGCGTGCAGTCCATCTCCGACCGGCTGGCGCGCCACGTCGACATGGCGCTGCCCGACGATGCCATCCACATCGCCAACGACGGTCGGGTGGAAGACGCGGTCGGCATGCTGCACGCCGCGCTGCAGCGCCGCTTCGCTCCGGCCGAGGTCCCGGCCCGGTGAGGCTGGTCTCGCTCAACACCTGGAAGGCCGAAGGCGACCACCCGCGGCGTCTGCGGGCCATGGCCGTGGGGCTGCAGGCCATGGCGCCCCACGTGGTGGCGCTGCAGGAAGACCTGCGCACCGCCGACGGGCAGATCCACACCGCGCAGACGCTGGCGCACGCCCTGGGCCTGCCGTTGCACGCGCTGCCGGCGCGCGCCAAACGGCGCCGCGTGGGCAAGGTCTGGGTGGACTCGACCGCCGGGCTGGCGGTGCTCAGCCGCCGCCCGGTGCGGGAGCAGCGCGCGCTGGTGTTGCCCCAGGACCCGCGCGACGGCGAGCGCCTGGCGCAGTGCCTGCGGCTGGAGGGAGAGCAAGAAGACTGGTGGCTGGTCAACCTGCACCTGAGCCACCTGCCCGACCGGGCCGATCTGCGGCGCGCTCAGCTGGGCGTGGTGCTGGAAGCACTGGACCGGTGGGCGGGCGCTGCCCCGGTGGTGCTGTGCGGCGACTTCAACGCCGCGCCGCAGGACCTTGAGATCGCCGGCTGCGTGCATCCCCGCGGCCCCCTGGTCGATGTGTTCGGCGGCCGCACCAAATGCACCCACCGCACGCCAGAAGGCGCGGCGCGCGATCTGGACCACATCTTTCTGCGCATGCCCGCCGCGGCCCCGGCGGTGGCGGTGCACGCCGCCACGGTGGTGCTGGACCGCGCCGATGCACACGGCGTGCTGCCCAGCGACCATTTCGGGGTCTGCGCCGACCTGTCGCTCTGACAGCGGCGCCGACCCGTCACATCACTTCACTTCGGTGACGAACTGCTCCAGGGGGCGGCGCACTTTCTTCAGGTTCACCAGCCAGTCGCCTTCGGCGGCGCGGTAGCCCAGCGGCACGATGGCCACGCTGCGCAGGCCGCGCTCGCGCAGCTTCAGGATCTCGTCCAGCTTGGCGGGGTCGAAGCCTTCCATCGGCGTGGCGTCCACTTCTTCAAACGCGGCGGCGATCAGCGCAGCGCTCAGGCCGATGTAGGCCTGGCGGGCGGCGTGCTCGAAGTTCACCTGCGCGTCGCGCTGCGGGTAGCTGTTGAGCAGCATCTGGCGGTAGTTTTCCCAGCCTTCGTTGCGGAAGCCACGCACCTCGTTGGTCAGGTCGAACATGTGGTTGATGCGCTCGGCCGTGTAGTTGTCCCAGGCGGCGAACACCAGCAGGTGCGAGCCGTCGGTGATCTGCGCCTGGTTCCAGGCGATGGGCTGGATCTGCTCGCGCACCGCCTTGCTGGTGACGACGAAGATCTCGAACGGCTGGAGGCCGCTGGAGGTGGGCGCCAGGCGGGCGGCCTCGACGATGCGGTCCACCTTGTCCTGCGGCACGGCCTTGGCCGGGTCCATCTTCTTGGTGGCGTAACGCCATTGCAGTTTGTCCAGCAGCACGGGGGCCTGGGGTTGCGACAGATCGCTCATGGAATGCTCCGAAAAAAAGGAGTGCCCGCCCGGTGCGGACACATGCGCTCGATGATGCCGCAGTGCAGCAAACCGCGATGTCGCCCACGCGGAAAGGCCGGGCTGGCACGCCCATGTGCCGCCGCCTCAGCGCGCGTCGGGCGGATCGGGTATAGGCGTGCGCCGTGGCCGCCGTGGCCGCCGTGCGCCTCAGCCTCGCGCCGGCGGCCGTGGTCTGGGGCTGGTGGTGCGTCGCGCCCGGGCGGCAGGCGGCGGTGCCGGGACGTCCGGCCCTTTGAGCGCGGCGTGCAGGCGCTCGCGCGCGCTGCCCTCCTGCGACCAGCGCTCGTCCAGCCGGGCGGCCAGCTTGTCGATGTGCTCGCGCATCAGCTGTTCGGTGCGGGCGTTGTCGCCGGCGGCCAGCGCGTCGACGATCTGCGCGTGGTCGTCGTTGCTGACCTCGGCGTCCGAGCGCGACTGGTACAGGGCCGAGACCAGGGTGGTGCGGGCCGAGAGGTCCACCATCATGGCGGTGATGAAGCGGTTGCCCAGGCACTCGGCCAGGCAGACGTGGAAGTCGGCCAGCGCGATGCTGCGGGCCCCCGGCTCGCCGCTGGCGATGCAGGCTTTTTCATCCGCCACGTGCTGGCGCAGGCGGCGGATGACCGATTGCAGCGGCTGGCCGGCGTCGCGCAGCATGCCCGACTCGATGATGCGCCGGGCCGCGTAGGTCTCGCGGGCTTCTTCGAACGAAGGCTCCACCACGTACCAGCCCACGCGTGATCGCACCTCGACGAAGCCCCGGGCACGCAGCTGGATGAGGGCTTCGCGCACCAGGGTGCGGCTGACACCGAACAGATCGGCCAGTTCCTGTTCGCCCAGGCGCGTGCCGGGCAGGATCTTGCGCGTCAGGATGGACTGGACGATGCGTTCGGCGATGTCGGGCGTGGCGTCCATGGCAATGGGCTGCAGCGTTGGAAGGGCAGCCGGCATTATTGCGACACCAGGGTTCTGGCCGCCTTACGGGGCGCGGCGCGGGCGCACCGTGGCCATGATCCAGTAGGTGGCGCCGCCGATGAGCACGCCGAAGAACCAGCCGTAGGTGCCCCACCACGACGGCAGCAGCTGGGTGAAGGTCGGCAGGATGGTGGAGAACAGCGCGCCGACGCCGGTGGCGATCAGGGCGTTGAGGTTCCAGCCGCCTTCATAGCGGTACTCGCCGTGTTCCTCGTACAGCGCCTGCACGTTGATGTTCCCCCTGGCCACCAGGTAGTAGTCGACCAGGATGATGCCCAGCAGCGGACCCATGACCGAGCCGATGGCGTTCACGAAATGCGCCGCATTGCCTTCCCAGGGCGCGAAGGGGTAGAGCACCAGGGCGATGCCGGCGGCGATGAAACCGCCCTTCTTGAAGCTGATCGACTTGGGGAAGACGTTGGAAATGTCGAACGCGGCGGACACGAAGTTGGCCACCACGTTGATGCCCAGCGTGGCCACGGCGAAGGTCAGGGCGGCGATCAGCGCCAGCACCCAGCTGTCGAACTTGGCGGAGATCTGTTCGGGGTGCAGCAGCACCTCGCCGTAGACCTTGAACGCCGCGATGGTGGTGACGCCAGCCACCAGCGAGAAAGCGATCAGGTTCACCGGCAGACCCCAGAGGTTGCCCTTGCGCACCGCGTCCTTGTCCTTGGCGTAGCGCGAGAAATCGCAGAAATTCAGGTACAGGGCAGCGAAGTAGGTGATCCAGGTGGCGCCCACCGCCATCAGGGCCCAGAACGAGCCGGGCTCGCCGCTCACGCCGGCGTCCTTGGTCTTCTCCACCAGCAGGTCCATCGGGATGCCGTGGTCGAACGAAAAGCCGCCGGCCTTGACCGTCAGACCCACCGCCAGCACCAGCATCGCGATCCACACCGCCGGGCCGGCCCAGTCCTGGAATTTGCGCACCGTCTCCATGCCGCGCTGGATGATTAGCAGCTGCAGCGCCCAGATCACCACGTAGCAGATCACCTCCAGCCCGGAGTGCCCGAGGAAGTGCACGATCTGGTGGTAGGCCAGCAGGTCGGGGTTGCGGATCAGCAGGGCCACCATCGCGCCCGAGGCGGCGGCGGTTTGCGCGCCGTACCAGAAGCAGGCCACCACTGCGCGCACCAGGGCCGCGAGGTTGGCGCCCCAGATACCGAACGAGGCCCGCGCCAGCACCGGGTAAGGCACACCGGTCTTCTCGCCGGCGTAGCCGATCAGGTTCATCAGGGCGTAAATGACCAGCGAACTCAGGCCAATGGCGATGAGGAAGTTGGTGAAGCTGCCGCACAGCAGGAACAGGCTGGCCGCCAGGTAATAGCCCCAGAGGCTGTGCACGTCCGAGGTCCAGACGTTGAAGATGCTGAAGGGACCCCAGTTGCGTTCCTTGGCGGGTGCCAGGTCCTCGTTGTAGAGCGCAGGGGATGGATTGCGTATGTCCATGGGGAGGTCTCCGGTGCGGCGGCGCCAGAGCGCGGCCTGTTTCATTGGATGGCCAACGGTGGCTTGGAACACAAGTTGGTATTCAACAATGTATACAAGATGGGGTGCGGCAGTCTGCGGGTTTTCCCTTGCATTCGCATAAGGGGTGGTCGCGTGGACGACTCAGGCCGGGCCGGTCCGCACCATCGCGATCGCGTCGAACGGGCGCACTTGACCGCGCACAGCGCGCAACCGGTGCAGCCGGCCTCGTCGTGCAGCGTGCTCTTTTTCTGCCAGTTCGGGGCTGCTTCGAGCGACAGCACGCGCGGCGGGCACGCGCCCACGCACCAGCCGCAACCGGTGCAGCGCTGCGGGTCGATCACGGGCAGTGCCTTGCGCTCGGTGGCCATCGCGCTATTGTGTGGGCACCATGCCGCACACCGATCCCGACACCCTGCGCCGCATCCTCGCGCGCGACCGCACCATCGCCGTCGTCGGCCTCTCGGCCGACCCCTGGCGCCCCAGCCACGACGTGGCCCAGGTCATGCAGCGCCACGGTTACCGCATCGTGCCGGTCAACCCGCGGCTGACCGATGTGCTCGGCGAACAGGCCTACGCCCGGCTCGAAGACATCCCCTTTCCCATCGACATGGTCAACGTCTTCCGGCGCGAGGAGGACATCCCCGACATCGCGCGCAGCGCCGTGGCCATCGGCGCCCGGACGCTGTGGCAGCAGCTGGGCCTGCGCAGCACCGAGGCCGACCGCATTGCCACCACGGCCGGGCTCGACTCGGTATGGGACCGCTGCCTGAAGGTGGAACACGCGCGCCTCCTGCGCGGTTGATGCCCGGTAGATGCGCAGGGGGTGGGCGGCCTTTGCGGGGCCGAGGCCCGCGGTTCAGGCACCATCGCACCCATGCCCGAAACCACCTTCCACATTCCTGCCCTGCACACGCAGGCCGATGCCGACGCCGTCATGTTCGAACTGCAGGACCTGCCCTGCGTCAGCCAGGCCGACGTGGACCTGCCCGCCCGAACCGCCTGGGTCAATCACACCACCATGATCGCGCCCGAAGACATCGCCGCCGCACTGGCCGAAGCGGGTTACGAAGCGTCGGTGGTCTGAGCGGCACGCCCGGCCGGGTCAGCCCGCCTGGCGCTGCCACAGCGCGTGGGCCAGCGCCTGGGCCTGCGGCGTCACCCCGGCCGGGGCTGTGTCTGCGTCGGCCAGGCGAGCCACCAGGTGTTCCACAAACGCCCGCTGCGGCGGTACCGCGCCCAGGAACAGCGCGCGCCCTTCGCGCGCCACCAGCACCGTGGGAAAGGTCTCGATGTCCAGCCCCACCGCGTCCATCAGGTCCGGCTCGTCCTCGATGTCCAGCCACTGCCAGCGGCGCTGCGGGTGGCGCGCGGCCAGCGCGTCCCAGTCCGGGCGCCAGGCCCGGCAGGCACTGCACCACTCCGCACACAAACAGACCACACGCAACATGCCACCGGCTCCCGAGCACTTCACAATCCGGGGAGCATAGCCGCGCCCCCACGCGCCGATCCACCTCTCCGCCAGACCAGACCCCCCCATGCAAGGCATCCGCCGAAAAGTCGTTTACGTCGGCCTCTACGAACTGTTCGCCATCGCCTTCAGCAGCACCGGGCTGGCCGCCGGCGCCAACGCCAGCCTGGAGCGCGCCGGTGCGATCGCGGTGGCCACGGCCGTGATCGCCGTGGTGTGGAACCTGGTCTACAACACCCTGTTCGAGCGCTGGGAAACGCGCCAGCGCGTGCGCGGCCGCGGCCTGGGCCGCCGCGTGGCCCACGCCGTCGGCTTCGAGCTGGGCTTTCTCGTGCTGCTGGTGCCGCTGTTTTCGTGGTGGTTCGGCATCAGCTTTCAGCACGCGCTGGTGCTGGAGATCGGGCTGGCCCTGTTTTTCCTGCTCTACACCTTCGTCTTCAACTGGTCGTTCGACAAGGTGTTCGGCCTACCCGCTTCGGCCCAGTGACGCAGCGCCACCGGCGCACAATGACCGCATGGAACCGTCCCGCCTCGCCGTCTACGACCACTACGTCTACGCCACCGTCGCCCTGCTGGGCACCGCCCTGGCCGCCTGGGCCATCTGGCGGGTGCTCGCCGCGCCGCGCTGGCGTGCACAGGTGCTGTCGCTGGCCGGCGTGGTGCCACCCTTCCTCAACATCCTGGGCGTGCTGTTCGGCCTCACGCTCGCCTTCATTGCCAACGACACCTGGAGCGCACACGACCGCGCCATGAACGCCGTCTACCGCGAAGCCGACGGCTTGCGCACGCTCGACGCACTGGCCCGCGGCCTGCCCGACCCGCAGCAAACCAGCCTGCGCGCCGCCGTGCGCACCCACGCCGCCGCCACCGCCGCCGAATGGCAGCCACTGGCCCAGCGCAGCAGCAGCCCTGCCGCGCAACGCAGCGCCGACCAGCTGCTCAGCCTGGTGGCCAGCCCCGCCATGGCGCAGGCCGCCGGAGCCAGCGTGCACAGCCTCATGCTCGGCACCGTGGCCCACCTGCGCGACGACCGCGACCTGCGCATCGCCCTGAGCCAGATGCACGTCAACCCGCTCAAGTGGATGGGCATGGCCTTCCTCGGCCTGCTCACGCTCGTCTCCATCGCCGTCGTGCACGTGGAACACCTGCGCGCCGCGGCCACCGCCATCGTGCTGTTCTCGGTGGCCGCCGCCCCCACCGCCGCCATCGTCCTCATGCAGGGCAACCCCTTCCAGAGCCCGTCCTTCGTCTCGCCCGCCCCCATCGCCCAGCTGGCCCAGCCCCTAGCCAGCGCACCATGAGCGACAGCACCACCGTCATCACCCGCCACCTGCGCATCACCGGCCGCGTGCAAGGCGTTGGCTACCGCTGGAGCATGGCGCAGCAGGCGCAAGCGCTGGGCATCACCGGCTGGGTGCGCAACCGGCGCGATGGCAGCGTGGAGGCACTGGCTTGTGGACGGGCTGATGCCGTGCAAATGCTCATCGACTGGGCGCATCGCGGGCCAGTGATGGCGCGGGTGGAAGCGGTCGAGGTGCGGGAGGCGCTGGGGACCGCAGAGGTGCTGAGCGGGTTTGAGCAACGGGAGACGGTGTAGCCCCAGCCCACGACGCGCTGCCTATCATGTGAGCCTCAACTTCAGGGAGGCCAGACGCATGGCAAACAACCACCACAGCGCGGACCACGAATCGCGCGTCGCCGTCCTGGTGGACTGCGACAACACCACCCCCGAAATCCTCGGATACGCGCTGCGCGTGGTGGCCCAGTTTGGCCGCGTCGTGCTGCGCCGCGGCTACGGCAACCACACCACCCTGGCCAACAAATGGCAGGAAGCGCTGGTCCGCCTCGCCTTCACACCCTGCCTGCAATACCAGTACGCCGCGGGCAAAAACACGTCCGACATCGCGCTGGCGCTAGACGCCATCGAAGCCCTGTTCGACCGCCGGGCCGACACCTTCTGCCTCGTCACCAGCGACTCCGACTTTGCCTACCTCTGCCGCAAGCTGCGCGAACGCGGCGCCACGGTACACATCGTGGGCGAAGCCAAGAGCCCGGATGCGTTGCGCAATGCGAGCGACCAGTTCTTTGAGTGGGTGAAGCCGGAACCGATCGAAGCCGAGGTTCCCGCTCCAAAAGCAAGTGCGAAGAAGTCGGAGCCGACCAAATCCGAGGCGCCCAAGCCTTTACCTATGCAGCGCCCGAAATTCGTGGTCGATGCGGTCACGCTGTTGGCAGCTGACACCTCAGAAGGCAAGGTCAGCATCAGCATGCTGGGTTCTTACTTGAAGCGAGCCGACCCTTCCTTTACGCCAAAAAAGTATGGTCACGCCAGTCTGCTCAACATGCTCAAGACCTACGACTTTCTCAAACTCCAACAAGGGGCAGGCGATCACTGGTTCGTGCAGGCGGCTGGAGGCGGGCAAGAAGCCTGAGGGGCGACGAACACTGGCGACGGCGTTCGCGGTGAGCTGGTCAATGGAAGCGCTTGAATGAGCAATAGGCGCCCGCGCTCCCATCCTGCGCTGGCTTCCAGCCGCTGTCACCCCAGGCAATGTCCTGGGTGTCGGGAACGATTCAGTTGAGTAGTCTGCGGTCCCCAAAACAGGAGGAACGCCTTGAACCCAACCGAATCGACTCCACAACGCCTTCAGTACGGCGAGCGTCCAACCTATCCCGGCATGTACCTCGGTCTTTTCCATGGTCGCAACAACCGAAAAGAGAACATGGACGATTGGGGTTTTGCTGGACCGGTGCTCGGCCCGCTGATCTATTGCCACACCACCTACATGGCGCATGTACATCTGTACTTCGTGAACAGCCAGGATGCTCGCGCCTGCTGCAATTCAGGTCATCTTGCGGTGAACCTAGAGGTGGTGGAGGACATGATCCATTTCGAGGGTGCCTACTATGGCGATTGGACGGTTTTCTATGTATCGCCCGAGGAGTGCCGCCGTCCTGATGACGCATTCCGGAAGAAGCCCCGGATCAACATGCATCAGTGGCACGACTACTTGAAAAGCGTGCCAAATCCGGACGAACCGTAGGGAAACCCAATGCCTAGATCGACAGACTGGACCCGCGAACAGACGCTCGCTGCGCTGCATGTTTATTTCCAGTTGCCGTTCGGACAACTGCATCAGCGAAACCCATTGATCCAGCATTTGGCCGAATGGATCGGCCGTACGTCTGGGTCGGTCGCGCTCAAGTTGGTCAACTTCGCGAGTCTCGATCCGCAAGTGCGTGCAAGCGGGCGCGCGGGAATGAGCAACGCTTCACGACTCGACAAGCAAATCTGGAGTGAGCTCAACAGCAACTGGGATCTGGTTGCCGACGAGGCTGCACGCACATACGAGCACTACGGCAGCGAGCACGGGGTGGCACCCGGCGCAGATGTCGCCGAAGACGTCCCAGAGATTGCAGAGGGCAAATCGGTGAGTGCGACGGTCAAAGTTCGAGTCAATCAAGCACGCTTTCGACGGGCAGTGCTCGCGAGCTACAACGCGCGGTGCTGTATCAGTGGACTTGGCATCTCGCAGCTGCTCGTTGCCAGTCACATTCTCCCGTGGAGCATGGATGAGAAGAACCGCCTCAACCCGCGCAACGGGCTGCTCTTGTCGTCGTTACACGACAAGGCGTACGACGTCGGTTTGATCACCGTCATGCCCGACTTCACGATCCGAGTAGCCGAGCACTTGAAAGACGCCTTGCTGGACGGTTTTGCGAAAGAAACGCTGAAGGCCTTTGACGGACGATCTATTCGTCTGCCCGAACGATTCAAACCCGATCCAGAGTTCTTGGCCTCGCACGCGTCGCGTTTCGGGTTCCTTTGACGCAGGGTGTATGACAAGGCGCTTGCGCCTTGTCATACGCAGCTCTGATCCATCATCAGCGCCGCATACAACGGCGAGAAGCCCCTTCTGTCCCCCGTGGACGATGAACAGTGGGTTCATGGTGCACCCTGCTGGAGAAATCTGTGCCGTTAGTGACCCATAGGGTATTTGGGCCAACACTGATTT
>NZ_JBPCSJ010000420.1:0-11449 GCF_051007235.1 Hydrogenophaga sp.
ATGCGCGCGTGGTGGTGGCCATGCCCCAGGCGCAGGTGCTGGACCTGGACCGGCTGCCGGAGGCCACCGCGTGACGCTGCTGCAACTCTCCTGGCGCTATTTGTGGTCGCGTCCCCTGGCCACGGCACTGAACCTGCTGCTGCTCACGCTGGGCCTGGCCACCATGGCCTTCGTGCTGATCGCGCAGGACCGGATCGACCACGCCTTCGAGCGCGATCTGGCCGGCATCGACGTGGTGGTGGGAGCCAAAGGCAGCCCGCTGCAGCTCATCCTGGCCGGCGTGTTCCACCTGGACGTGCCACCGGGCAACGTGCCGCTGGCCGAGGTGCAGGCGCTGGCTTCGCACCCGCAGGTGGCGCAGGTCATTCCGCTCAGCCTGGGCGACAGCGTGGCGGGTTTTCGCATCGTCGGCAGCAGCCACGCCTACCCCGCGCACTACGGCGCCACGCTGGCGCAGGGCGCGTTGTGGCGTGCGCCGATGCAGGCGGTGCTGGGCGCGCAGGTGGCGCAGGCCACCGGCCTGCAGTTGGGCCAGGCCTTCACCGGGTCGCACGGCCTGGGCGGCGGCGGTCACCAACACGCCGACACCCCCTACACCGTGGTCGGCGTGCTCGCCCCTTGCGCCTGCGTGCTGGACCGGCTGGTGCTGACCGACACCGCCTCGGTGTGGGCCGTGCACGAAGGGCTGGCGCCCGGCGAGTTCGAGAGCCTGACACCCGAAGACCGCGAGGCCATCGAAGCCGAGCGCGAGGTGACGCTGGCCCTGGTGCGCTACAACACGCCGATGGCGGCGATCGGTTTTCCGCGCTTCGTCAACGCCACCACGAAGATGCAGGCCGCCGCCCCCGCGATGGAAATCACGCGCCTGCTGTCCCTGGTGGGCGTGGGCACGCGGGCGCTGCAGGGCCTGGGCGCGGTGCTGCTGCTGGTGGCGGCGCTGTCGGTCTTCATCGCGCTCTGGAGCGCGGTGCGCGAGCGCCGGGCCGACATCGCCCTGCTGCGCATGCTGGGCTCGCCGCCCTGGAAGGTGGGCGCCCTGCTGCTGTGCGAAGCGCTGTGGCTGGCCCTGCTGGCCAGTGCGCTGGGGCTGCTGGCTGCGCAGGGTCTGACGGCCCTGCTGGGCTGGCTCTGGATGGCCGACCAGGGCCGGGCCCTGGGCGGCTGGCACTGGCCGCCCGCGCTGGCAGGGGTGCCGCTGGCCGCTCTGGGGGTGGCGCTGACCGCGGCCGCTGTGCCGGCGATCAGCGCCTACCGGGTTGACGTGACGTCTCTTTTGCAAACGAGGTAAACCGCATGACAAAACACTTGCTTTCCCTGACGCTGGCGCTGCTGTCGACGGCCGCTCTCGCCCAGCACTCCGACAAGGACACCAAGGAAGACATCGCCCGCCACCGCGCCATGGCGGCTGCCCACGAAGGCGCGGCCAAGTGCCTGGAAGCCGGCAAGAAAGAGGAGGTCTGCATGGCGGAACTCCAGACCGCCTGCAAGGGTCTGGCGATCGGCAAGTACTGCGGCATGCGGCATGTGCACTGAGCGTTCCCCCCTGCGCCGCCTTCGGCGTCACCCCCCAGGGGGCGGCACCAGCGGCCCGGCCAAGCCGGTTCCGCGGTGCCTTCTGGATGACTACCCTTCGATCACATGAAACTGCTCGCCCGTTCTTCCGTTTTGCCTGCGCTGGGCTTCGCGTTGTCCGCAGCAGCCCAGGTGCTGAGCTCGCCCATGGGCACACCCTCACTGTCTTCGCCCGTGGGCACACCGTCGGCGCTGCCGCACGGGCAGGGTGCGGGGGTGCACAGCCCGCTCAGTCCGTTCGCGCCGCTCAAGCCGCGTTCGGATGTGGTGGCCTGGTCGGTGCTGACCGATGTGAAGACGGTGGTGCAGAACAAGCGCATCGTGCCGGTGTACACGCCGGCGGTGCTGGCGCTGAACCAGCAAACAGTCCGGCTGCAAGGCTTCATGATGCCGCTCGGGCCGGGCGAGCAGCAGCGCCACTTCCTGCTGTCCTCGGTGCCCCTGACCTGCTCGTTCTGCACGCCCGGCGGGCCGGAGAGCATGGTGGAAGTGCGCACCGTGCAGCCGGTGAAGTACAGCCTGAACGCCGTGGTGGTCGAGGGCAAGTTCCATGTGCTGCAGAACGATCCCTACGGCCTGTACTACCGCTTCACCGACGCGGTGGGCGTGAAATGAACCTCTGCCGCAGAGGGCCGTGACAGCGCCGTGACAGCCCCGGTGCGGTGCCCGCCGCTACCATCGACCCGGTGAACCTTGCCAGCCACCCCGTCGTCGCCTCCCTCACCCCCGTGTTCCTGCTCATCGCCGCCGGCTACCTGGCCGGGCGGCTGCAGTGGATCCGCGAATCGGCGGTGCGCGACCTCTCCAACCTCGTTTTCCTGCTGCTCATTCCGGCGCTGCTGTTCCGCACCATGAGCGGCGTGCACGTGGAGTCGCTCGACCTGCGGCCCTTGCTAGCCTACTTTCCGGCGGCGTTACTGCTGCTGGGCGTGTCCATCGCCTGGCGCGGCTTTAACCGCACCAGCGTGGTGTTGGCCCTGGGCGGGGTGTTTTCCAACATGGTGATGATCGGCATCACCCTGGTGGAACTGGCCTACGGCAAGGCCGCGCTGGTGACGCTGCTCACCCTGGTGTCGGTGCACGCGCTCATCTTGCTGACGGTGGGCTCGGTGGTGCTGGAGCTGGTCGTCGCCAAAGAAGCCCGCGCCGGTGGCGAGCGCGCGCCGCACGTGCTGCAAACCGCCTGGTCGGCCTTCAAGGGCGCGCTCATCCACCCGATCCCGCTGCCCATCTTGAGCGGCCTGCTGTTTGCGCAAACCGGCTGGGCGCTGCCCGCGGTGGTGGACAAGCCCTTGCAGCTGCTGGGCAGCGCCTTCGGCCCCATCGCGCTGGTGCTCGTGGGCGTGACCCTGGCGCGCACGCCGCTGCGCGGCCAGCTGCTGCCCTCTTTGTGGATCACGCTGTCCAAGAACCTGGTGTTGCCACTGCTGGTGGGTCTGTCGGCCTGGGCCGTGGGCATCACCGGCCTGCCGCTGACCGTGATGGTGGTCGCCGCCGCCCTGCCCATGGGCGCCAACGTCTTTTTGTTCGCACAGCGCTACGAGGTTGCGCAGGAAACCACCACCGCCGGCATGGGCGTGTCCACCGTGCTGGCGCTGTTCACGCTCAGCGCGGTGATGCTGCTGATGTCTTGGCTGAACTGAGCGCAGGGGAGTGGTTCCAGAACACCGCGAAACCGGCTTTGCCGGGCTGCAGGTGTTGCCCCTTGAGGGGTGACGCGCGCAGCACGGCGCGGGGTGGGTCAGCCTACTGGCTGATCTTCTTGGCCTCTTCGACCTGGTATTCGAAGTAACGCTGGATGCCGAACGCCAGGCTGCCCATGAAGGCCACCGTGCCGAACATGAGCGAAAACACCAGCGCGCCGATGGTCAGCCAGTTGGTGCCGCCGGCAGGGTGCTCGGCATCGGCGCCCGGGTTGAACCAGCCGTTCCATTTCGCGCGGTCGGCCAGCGCGTAGACGATGCCGGTCAGGCAGGCGACGGCAATGCTCAGGCCCAGGAAGGGAATCATCACCCACGAGAGATGGTCGTCCTGGCCGTATTGCTGCACCCGTTCCACGCCCATCCAGCCCACGGCCGCTGCGATCGGATGCAGCCAGCCGATCCAGTCGCCCAGGCCGCGCAGGTAGAAGCGGTGCAGGCCCATGCTGCCCCCCAGCAGGGCCAGCCAGACGGTGACGGTCTTGTTGCGGGGCTTCATGCCGGGCCTTGCGGGTCCACCGGGGCGGTGCTGTCGCCCAGGCCCAGGGTCTTTTCCATCAGTACGATGTCCAGCCAGCGGTCGAATTTCCAGCCGCAGGACTTGACCACGCCCACGTGTGTGAAGCCCAGCGCGGTGTGCACGCCGATCGAACCGGCGTTGGCCGAATCGCCGATCACCGCCATGACCTTGCGGACGCCACCGCGTTCCAGCGTGGCCAGCAGTTCGGCCAGCAGCGCGCGGCCCAGGCCCTTGCCGGCGGCTTCCGGCGCGAGGTAGATCGAGTCTTCGACCGAGAAGCGGTAGGCCGGGCGCGGCTTGAACCAGTTGCCGTACGCAAAGCCGATCACCTGGTCCGCCTCTTCGGCCACCAGCCAGGGCAGGCCTTTGCCCAGCACGTCGGCGCGGCGCGTCGCCATCTCGGCGGGGGTAGGCGGTGTGGTTTCAAAGGTGCCGGTGCCGTGTTGCACGTGGTGGCCGTAAATGCGGGCGATGGCGTCGATGTCTTCGTCGCGGCTGGGGCGGATCAGGGGCATGGGAGGGGAAGAGAAAACAAAGCTCCTTTGGATTCGGAGCGGGCTGGCTATAATGGCAGGCTTTGCAGCGTTTCGCTGGCCGGGTGGTCAGTCGTGTGTCTCAAGCGCTGCGGGAAAACGCCGGCACGTGTTGTGCCGGTGTTCACCACCACCCGAAGGATAAATCATGGTCGTCATTCGACTCTCCCGCGGCGGCGCCAAAGCCCGTCCGTTCTACAACATCGTGGTCGCCGACAAGCGCAACCGCCGCGACGGCCGCTTCATCGAGCGCATCGGTTTCTACAACCCCCTGGCCCGCGGTGGTGAAGAGCCCCTGCGCATCGCCACCGACCGCCTGACCTACTGGACCGGCGTCGGCGCCGAGCCGTCGGACACGGTGGCCCGCCTGGTCAAGCAAGCCGCCGCCAAGACCGCCGCCTGATGGCGGTCCGGCCGGTCCGCAAGGGCCGGCCACCCGTCGCCCCGAACGCATGTCCAGCAGCCCCTTTGCCGCCACGTCCTTGCCGGACGACGCTGTCGAGTTGGGCCGCATCCAGGAGGCTTGGGGCGTCAAGGGGTGGGTTCGCATCCACCCCCACAGTGCCGATACCTCGGCACTGCTTGCATCGACCGCCTGGTACCTGCAGCCGCCCGAAGCCCGCTTCTCGCGCGGCTTTTCGGCGTATACGGGCCATGTGCAGGTGCAGGTGGCCGACATCAAAACCCATTCGGACGGTATCGTCGCCCGCCTGGATGGCGTGGACGACCGCAGCGCGGCCGAAGCCCTGAGGGGCGTGCGCATCAGCGTGCCCCGCAGCACCTTCCCGCCCGCGGCCGATGGTGAGTACTACTGGGTCGACCTGATCGGCCTGGACGTGGTCAACCGCGAAGGCGTGCACCTGGGTGTGGTGCGCGACCTCATGCCCACCGGTCCAAACTCGGTGCTGGTGATGGAATACACCGAGACCGTGGACGGCGTGGACAAGACCGCCGAGCGCATGGTCCCCTTTGTCGCCGCCTATATCGACGACGTGGACCTGAAGGCGCGCCGCATCACCGCCGACTGGCAGACCGACTACTGACGCAGGCGCGCCATGCGCTTTGACGTCATCACCCTGTTTCCTGAGTTGTTCGAGCCGTTCTTCAAGAGCGGCATCAACCGGCGCGCGTTCGAGTCCCGGCAGGTCGATGTGCGCCTGTGGAACCCGCGCGACTTTGCCGAGGGCAACTACCGCCGTGTGGACGACCGGCCGTTCGGCGGTGGCCCGGGCATGGTCATGATGGCCGAGCCGCTGTGGCGCTGCCTGCAGGCCATTCGTGCCGATCGCGCCGAAGCGGTTGACGCCTATGCGCCGGTGGTGCTGTTCTCACCCATCGGCCAGCGGCTGGACCACGCCATGGCCACCGAATGGACCCACAGCGAGGGCGCGGTGCTGGTCTGTGGGCGCTACGAAGGCATCGACCAGCGCTTCATCGACGCCTGTGTGGATCGGCAGATCAGCCTGGGCGATTTTGTGCTCTCGGGCGGCGAGATCGTGGCCCTGGCCCTGCTCGACTCGGTGGCGCGGCTGATGCCGGGGGTGCTGGGCGATGAGGGCAGCCACCAGCAAGACAGCTTCAACCCCGCGCTGGACGGCTTGCTGGACAGCCCGCACCACACCCGGCCCGAGGTGTGGCAGGGGCCCAACGGCCCGATGCCGGTGCCCGAGGTGCTGCTGGGCGGGCACCACGAACGCATCGCCCGCTACCGGCGCGAGCAGAGCCTGATGCTGACGGCCGAGCGCCGCCCGGAGCTGCTGGAGCAGGCCCAAGAGGCTGGCAAGCTGAGCCGGGCCGATCAAACTTTCCTGCGGTCGCCGAAAAAGCTATAATCCAAGGCTTTTCGATCCTCTGGCCGGCCGTTGTGACCGGTGACCGACCCCGCGTTGGTCAGGGAATTGCAGCCTTTTGTGTAGCGCGGCCACGATCGTTGAACAGGAAACCATGAACCTCATCCAGACCCTTGAGCAAGAAGAAATTGCTCGCCTTGGCAAGACCATCCCCTCGTTCGCCCCTGGCGACACCGTGATCGTCAGCGTGAACGTGATCGAAGGCACCCGCAAGCGCGTGCAGGCCTACGAAGGCGTGGTGGTGGCCCGTCGCAACCGCGGCCTGAACTCCAGCTTCATCGTGCGCAAGATCTCCAACGGCGAAGGCGTGGAGCGTACGTTCCCCCTGTACAGCCCGCTGATCGCCTCGATCGAAGTCAAGCGCCGCGGTGACGTGCGCCGTGCCAAGCTGTACTACCTGCGCCAGCGCAGCGGCAAGTCGGCACGTATCAAGGAAAAGCTGGGCGCCTGATCGCCTGCTTCCCCAAAAGCCGCTCGCCCGAGCGGCTTTTTTTTGCCCTGTTCACACCCCGACCATGAGCCAGCGTTACCCACCACCGTTCGACCCGCGCCAGGTGCCCGTGTTGCCCGGCGCCGCCAGCGCAGGCCTGCAGGCGGTGCCGCCGTCGCTGCTGACGCCCCAGGCCCTGCGCGACCGGTTTGCACGTCCGCCGGTGTGGACGCCGGAACTGGTGCAGGAACGCCGCTTCGCCGACCGGGCACCGGCGCCGGCAGCGGTGCTGCTGCCGCTGGTGATGCGCGAGCGCCTGCACCTGTTGCTGACGCAGCGCACGGTGCACCTGTCCACCCATTCCGGGCAGATCGCCTTTCCGGGTGGCAAGGTGGACGCGGACGACCGCGATGCCACGGCCGCCGCGCTGCGCGAAACCGAAGAAGAAACGGGCCTGAGCGCTGCGCATGTGGAGGTGCTGGGCGCGCTGCCGCAGTACATCACCGGCACGCAGTTCTTCATCACGCCGGTGGTGGCGCTGGTGCAGCCCGGGTTCACGCTGCAGCCCAACCCGCACGAGGTGGACGACGTGTTCGAGGTGCCGCTGGACTTTCTGATGGACCCGCTCAACCACCGGCGCCATGCGATGGAGTGGAACGGCGAGGTGCGGGAGTGGTACTCCATGCCCTACGACGATGGTCGGCAGGAGCGCTTCATCTGGGGGGCCACGGCTGGCATGCTGCGCAACTTTTACCACCTGCTGCGCGCCTGAGCACATTGGTCCGGTGGGGCGCCACTATCATTGCCGCATGAGTTTCTTTGCCATCCTGATCGCCTTGCTGCTGGAGCAGGCCCGCCCGCTGGCGTACGACAACCCCGTGCACAGCGCGCTGCGCAGCTGGGCACGCGCGGTGCGGCGCAACCTCGACGCGGGGCAAGCCTCGCACGGCTGGCTGTCGTGGGTGCTGGCGGTGGGGGTGCCTGCCGCGGTTGCCGGGGGTGTGTACTGGGCGCTGTGGTGGTTCAGCAGCGTGCTGGCCTTTGCCTGGATGGTGGGCGTGCTGTACGTGACCGTGGGGTTTCGCCAGTTCAGCCACCACTTCACCGGTATCCGCCAGGCGCTGGAAGCCGGCGACGACGCCGCTGCGCGCGAACAACTGGCGGCCTGGCAACGGGTGGACGTGGCCAGCCTGCCGCGCACCGAGTTGCTGCGCCAGGTGATCGAGCAGTCGGTGCTGGCGGCGCACCGCCACGTGTTCGGCGTGCTGGCCCTGTTCGTGGTGGGCTGGATGCTGGGTCTGGGCCCCGCCGGCGCGGTGCTGTACCGCATGGCCGAGTACCTGCCGCGCAGCTGGCGCGAACGCCCCGACGGCACACCCAGCGTGGCCCTGCGCAGCGCCGCGGAACAGGCCTGGCAGTGGGTGGACCACCTGCCGGCGCGGGCCACGGCACTGGGATTCGCGGTGGTGGGCAATTTTGAAGAGGCCGTGGCCAGCTGGCGCGGCGAGGCCGAACGCTACGGCCCGGGCAGCGACGGCATCCTGCTGTCCGCCACCTCGGGCGCCATCGGTGTGCGGCTGGTGACGCCGCTCGAGGGCGAAACCGGCGAGGAGGCCGACGGCACGGTACGGGCCGAGCCGCAAATCGCCCACCTGGCCAGCGTGGTGGGTCTGGTCTGGCGCAGCGTGGTGCTGTGGATGCTGCTGCTGGCGCTGCTGTCGCTGGCCCGCCTGCCGGTCTGACCGGCCTTCGTCCGCGTCTGTCAGTACGTCCGGCGCTGCGACAGCTCGGCGAACAGCTCGGTGTAAATGCGGTAGCGGTTTTCGCCAATGCTCGCGTCTGCCGCGCCACCGGCGCCCTGCACCTGGGCACGAACCGCACAGCCGGGCTCGTGCAGGTGGGTGCAGTTGTAGAAGCGGCAGTCGCCAAGCGTGGCGCGCAGGTCGGGCATGAACTGCGCCAGCTGCACGGCGTCGATGTGGTTCAGCCCGAATTCCTGAAACCCGGGTGAGTCGATCAGCGCCGTCTGTTTCGCCGCGTCTGTCCAGTACCAGGTGGTGCTGGTGGTCGTGTGTTTGCCCGAGTTCAGCGCGCGCGAGATTTCACCTGTGAGCGCCTTGGCGTGCGGCACCAGGCGGTTGACCAGCGTGCTCTTGCCCACACCCGAAGGGCCGAGCACCAGCGTGGTCTTGCCGTCCAGGTGTTGCTGCAGCCCGTCCAGGCCGGCTTCGGTACCGGCCGCGGTCTCGCCCTTCAGGCGCAGCGGCAGCACGGTGGCGCCCATGCGGCGGTAGGGGGCCAGCCGTTCCCACGCGTGGTCAAAAGCGGGTTGCAGGTCGCTCTTGTTGAGCACGATCAGCACCGGGATGCGTTCGGCCTCTGCCGCGATCAGGGCGCGCGCCAGCTGGCGTTCGGAAAACTCCGGGTCGGCGGCGATCAGCACCAGCAACTGGTCGAGGTTGGCGGCGAAGGACTTGGTGCGCAGCTCGTCCTGGCGGTAAAACAGGTTGCGCCGCGCCTGCACGCGTTCAACGCTGCCTTCGTCGCCGGTGGGCAGCCAGTCCACCCGGTCGCCCACGACGACCTGGCTCTTTTTGCCCCGCGGGTGGCAGATGCGGCGTTCGCCGTCCGGACTTTCGACCAGGCAGTGGCGGCCAAAGGCGGCGACCACCAGCCCGGGTTGCACGGCCGCCGATCCGCTGGCCGCCGGCGCAGGGCGTTTGCTCAAGATGCCGGCCCGTTGACGGAGCCGTCTTGCAGCAGGGCGTCCACCGCCGCGGCGCAGAAGAAGTCGCTGACCGAGATGCCGTCCACGTCGTGCGTGTTGAAACGCACCGTGCAGCGGCCGTAGCTCACGGCCAGGTCGGGGTGGTGGTCTTCGCGGTTGGCCACCCAGGCCAGCGCGTTGACGAAGCCCATGGTGCGGTGGAAGTCGGGGAAGGTGTAGGTTTTTTCCAGCGCACCGTCGATCAGCTTCCAGCCCTGGGCGTTTTCACCGTTGAGCTGGGTCAGCTGGCTGACGATCTGGGTGGCCGAGAGGGCCTTGCGGTTCTGGTGGATCGGGTTCATGTCGGTTCGGTGGCTCAGGCGGATTGCAGACGGGCCAGACGCTCGCTGGCGGGCGGGTGCGAATAGTAGAAGCGCGCGTACACCGGGTCGGGTGTGAGGGTGCTGGCGTTGTCCTTGTAGAGCTTGAGCAAGGCGCTGGCGAGGTCGCGGCCATCGGTGTGGGCCACGGCGTAGGCGTCGGCTTCGAACTCGTGCCGGCGCGAGAGCTGCGCCATCAACGGTGAGAGGAAGTAGGTCAGCAGCGGCACCACCAGCATGAACAGCAGTAGCGCCACGGCGTGGTTGGGGGCGTCCAGCGCGGGCGTCACGCCCAGGCCGGTGTAGAACCAGATCTGGGTGGACAGCCAGCCCAGCAGCGCAAAGCCGACGAAGCTGAGCGCGAACATCAGCACCACGCGCTGCACGATGTGGCGGCGCTTGTAGTGGCCCAGTTCGTGGGCCAGCACGGCGTCGATCTCGGGCGGGCTCAGCTGCTGCAGCAGGGTGTCGAAAAACACCACGCGCTTGGCGGCGCCGAAGCCGGTGAAGTAGGCATTGGCGTGCGCGCTGCGCTTGCTGCCGTCCATGACGAACAGGCCCTAGGCGGCGAAGCCGCAGCGCTGCATGAGCGCGTTCACGCGTGCATTCAAGGACTCGTCCTGCAACGGCTCGAATTTGTTGAACAGCGGCGCGATCAGCGTCGGGTACAGCACCAGCAGCAGCAGGTTGAAGCCCATCCACACGCCCCAGGCCCAGAGCCACCAGGTGGGGCCGGCAGCGCCCATGAGCCACAGCACCAGGGCCACGATCGGCAGGCCGATCAGGGCACCCACCACGGCGTTTTTCGCCAGGTCGCCCAGCCACAGGCCCAGGCTCATCTTGTTGAAGCCAAAGCGTTCTTCGATGCGGAAGGTGGACCACCAGGCCAGCGGCAGCGTGAGCAGGCCGCCGATGAGCACGAAGGCGCCGATCAACGCCAATTGCTGCCACAGGCCGCCGCCCATGAGCGCGAGCAGCGCCTGGTTGAGCGCGTTCAGCCCGCCCAGCAGCGTCCAGCCCAGCAGCAGGGCGGCTTCCACGGCGGTGTCCAGCTGGGCGAAGCGGGCCTTGGCCAGCGTGTAGTCTGCGGCTTTCTGGTGGGCTTCGGTGCTGATGGTCTGGGCAAATGCGGCCGGTACGCTGGCCCGGTGCCGCGCAACGTGGCGGATCTGGCGGCTCAGCAGCACGGTGCGCACGATCAGGCACGCGACGAGCAGGGCGCAGACCAGGGTGGTGAACGTCAGGGCAGTGGAATCCATGGGGCGAGTCTATCGAAGCGGCGATGCACACGGCGGCGGCAGGGTGGTCGGGGCGGGTGGGGCGATGGGCGAAAATCGGGGCATGACCGACACCACCACACCCACACCCGCCGCCACCCTGAGCAAGAGCGACCAGAACCTCGTCTGGCTGGACTGCGAAATGAGCGGCCTGGACCCCGAAAAAGAACGCCTGCTGGAGATCGCCGTGGTGATCACCGGCCCGCAACTGACGCCGCGCGTCGAAGGCCCGGTGCTGGTGATCCACCAGAGCGACGCTGTGCTGAACGCCATGGACGCCTGGAACAAGGGCACCCACGGCAAGAGCGGCCTGATCGACAAGGTCAAGGCCAGCACAGTGAGCGAGGAACAGGCCCAGGCCGAACTGCTGGCCTTCATCGGCAAATACGTGCCCCGCAATGGTTCGCCCATGTGCGGCAACAGCATCGGCCAGGACCGGCGATTCCTGGTGAAGTACATGCCCAAGCTGGAGGCGTACTT
>NZ_JBPCSJ010000421.1:0-4512 GCF_051007235.1 Hydrogenophaga sp.
CACCAGACCAGCGAACTCTGGATGAAACTGATGCTGCACGAGCTGACCGCCGCGATCCGCAACATCGCGCATGACGAACTCAACGCCGCGTTCAAGCAGATGGCGCGCGTGTCCAAGATCATGGAACAGCTGGTGCACGCCTGGGACGTCCTGGCCACCATGACGCCGCCGGAGTACAGCGCGGTCCGCCCCTACCTGGGCCACTCCAGCGGCTTCCAGAGCTTCCAGTACCGCTGCATCGAGTTCGCGATGGGCAACAAGAACGCGGCCATGCTCCAGCCGCACGCCCACCACCCGGAACGCGCGGCCATGGTGCAGGCGGCCTATGAAGCGCCTTCGCTGTACGACGAGGCCCTGCGCCTGCTGGCGCGCCGCGGCATCGCCGTGCCGGCCTCGCACACCGAGCGCGACTGGACGCAGCCCTACGAAGCCAGCGACGGCGTCGAGCAGGCCTGGCTGCAGGTCTACCGCGACCCCAAGCAGCACTGGGACCTGTACCAGCTCGGCGAAGAACTCACCGATCTGGAAGACGCCTTCCGCCTCTGGCGCTTCCGCCACGTGACCACGGTGGAACGCGTGATCGGCTTCAAGCGCGGCACCGGCGGCACCGGTGGTGTGAGCTACCTGCGCAAGATGCTGGACGTCGTGCTGTTTCCCGAGATCTGGACACTCAGAACGGCGCTCTGAAGCGCCTCCTTCCGGCATGATGGGCCGATGCCCTCCATCACGCTCGACGACCTGCGCCGCCATGCCGTGGCGCGCAGTCTGTTCACACCCACCACCCTCCCCGAGGCGATCGCGCGGCTGGGTTTCGTGCAGGCCGACCCCATTCGTTCGCCCGCGCGGGCGCAGGACCTGACGCTGCGCCACCGCGTCAAAGGCTACCGGGTCGGTGATCTGGAGCGGCGCTACGCCGCGCTTGACGTGGAGGAGGACTTCTTCGTCAACTACGGCTTTGTCACGCCCGCCCTGCACGCGCTGATGCACCCGCGCAGCGCGCTGCGCGAATGGCCGGCCGAGCGCTGGGCGCAGGCCCAAGCGGTCTGGCATTTCGTGCAGGCGCGTGGCGAGGCGCACCCGCGCGAGGTGGACGAGCACTTCGCCCACGGCCACACCACCAACGGCTTCGGTGGCCGCTCCAAGGCCAGCACGCAACTGCTGGACGCCATGCACTACCGCGGCCTGCTGCGCGTGGCGCGGCGCGACAACGGCATCCGCCTCTACGCCGCGCATCAGCCACAGACCGCGCCCGATGATGTGCACGCCTTGCTGGACCAGTTGGTAGACATGCTGGTGAACAAGTACGCACCGCTGCCCCAGCCCGGCCTGCGCCAGCTGGTGGCCATGCTCAAACACGCGGTACCGCAGTGGCAAGGCCAGCTGCGGGCCGCACTGTTGCGGGCCACGCAGCGCCTGCCGCATGCCGAGCTGGACCGTGTGCGCTGGTTCTGGCCCGATGGTGAAGACCCGGCCGCGCGCCGCTGGAAAACGCATGACCGGGTGCGCCTGCTCGCGCCCTTCGACCCGGTGGTGTGGGACCGCGACCGCTTCGAGCGCCTGTGGGGCTGGGCCTACCGGTTCGAGGCCTACACCCCGCCGGCCAAGCGCGTGCGTGGCTACTACGCCATGCCGCTGCTGTGGCGCGACGCGGTCATCGGCTGGGGCAACCTGTCGGTGGTGGACGGGCGCCTGCAGGCGGACATCGGCTACATCAGCGGCCAGGCACCGAAGGACGCGGCCTACCGCCAGGCGCTGGACGCCGAACTGGCAGATATCAGCCGGTTTTTAGGAACTTCACATCACTGATCCGGAGCGCGTGCCTGCATCCAGGATGCGGTGGAACCGGCTCCGCCGCGCCGCACGCATCGCCCCCTGGAGGGGGTCGCGCGCAGCGCGGCAGGGGTGGCTCAATTCGGTTTGATGTTGTTCTTGCGAATGACGTCGGACATGGCGGCGGTGTCGGCCGCGATGCGCTTGGCCAGGCCCTCAGGTGAGGTGCCCGCCACCTGCCAGCCCTGGTTCAGGATCTTCTGGCGGATGTCGGGACGGCGCACGATCTCGGCCAGCAGGGTGGCGAGCTTCTGCACATGGGCCTTGGGCAGGCCCACCGGCGCGGCCACCGCGTTCCAGATCTCCAGCTGCAAGCCCTGCACACCCGCTTCGGCCAGGCTGGGCAGCTCGGGGGCCACGCTGCTGCGGCCGGCGGACGTGACGCCGATCGCCTTGAGCTTGCCACCCTTGACCTGCGCCTGGGCCAGGCCCGGCGGCAACAGCGCCATCTGCACCTGGCCACCGATCAGGCCGGTGATGACCTGCGGGTTGCCCGGGTAGGGCACGTGCACCGGCGCGATGCCGGCCTTGGCCTTGAGCAGTTCCATGCCCAGGTGGGCCACCGTGCCCACGCCGGGGGTGCCGTAGTTGAGCTTGTCGCCCTGGGCCTTCGCGTCATCGAAGAAGGCCTTGCCACTGACAGACGTGCCGGCTGGAACCGCCAGCACCAGCGGCGAGACCGCGATCAGCGAGACCGGTTGCAGGTCCTTGAGCGGGTCGTAGGTGGTGGCCGGGTTGAGGATCTTGGCGATGGTCAGGTTGCCATTGATCATCAGGCCGATGGTGTGGTCGTCGGTCGCGCGGGCCACCGCGTCGGCACCGATGTTGCCGCCGGCACCTGCCTTGTTCTCCACGATCACCGGCTGGCCCAGCGCCTGCGACAGCGGTTCGGCCAGCAGGCGCGCGGTCAGGTCGGGTGACGACCCTGCGGGAAAACCCACCACCATCTTCAGCGGCTTGCTGGGCCAGGTGGTCTGGGCGAACGCGGAGGAAGCGGCAGCGGTCAAGGCGAGCACGGCGACCAGCGCCTGACGGCGGGAAGGTTTGAACATCAGATGTCTCCGGAAAAAACAAGTACAACTCGGCAGCCCAGCAGCCCACATGCCGGCGCGCGTCCAGCACACACCGAGGAACCGGCTCCGCCGGGCCTCTGGTGTGGTCCCCTTGGGGGGGGAAGCCGCGCAGCGGCGCAGGGGGGTGACTACGCCCCCGGTTCAGGGGGCCCACTGTACAGCCACGGGTTGTCCAGCAAGGATTCGCCGAGCAGGGCCATGGCCGCGTTGCGTGCCAGGCGCAGCGCGCCGCTGGCGTGGAAGATGGTGCCGTTGCGGGCCGACCGGTTCTGCACCATGGCGTTGCGCGCCCAGCGCGTGTGGGCGAAGCGCGCGAACAGGTCGGGCCAGTGCGAAGCGTCCAGCCCGCCGGGCGCTTGTCGCTGGCCCTGCACCAGGCGCCCCAGCGTCCAGGCGTCCTCGATCGCCATGGCCGCGCCCTGCGCCAGGTAGGGCCGCAGCGGGTGCGCCGCGTCGCCCAGCAGCGCCACGCGGCCCTGGGCCTGTTCGTGGGCACCGGCCATGGGCGGGCGGTCGTTCAGCGCCCAGAGCTTCCATTCCCCCACCGCCGCCAGCATGGCCTGCAGGTCGGGGCAGACCGCACCCAGGCTGCGCTGCAGGTCGTTCCAGCGGGCTTCGTGGCCCCAGCTTTGCGGATCGCTGCCGGGCGGGCCGCCGTGGCCCTGGCCCAGCACGCCGTGCACCACGGCCACCACGTTGAACCAGTGGCCGCGTTTGACCGGGTACTGCACCACGTGCAACTTCGGCCCCAGCCAGGCCACGACGCCGCTGCTGCGCAGCGCCGCCGGCACCCGCTCGGCCGGCACCATGCCGCGGTAGGCCAGGTGCCCGCTCAGGCGCACCGGCTGCGCACCCAGCACCTGCGTGCGCACGCGGCTCCACAGGCCATCGGCTCCGATCAGCGCTGCGCCCTGGAAAAGGGAGCCGTCTTCGCAGGTCACGTGCACGCTCGACGCCGTCGCCTCGTAGGCCGACAGACGCGCACCCAGCTGCACGCGCACACCGCTGTGGCGCTGCACGGCTTCGAGCAGCAGGCCGTGCAGGTCGGCGCGGTGGATGGTGGCGTAAGGCTGGCCGTAGCGCGCTCGAATGACGGCCCCCAGACGCAGCAGGCCCAGGGTCTGGCCGCCATGGGCGTCACGCACGCGCAGGTCTTCCGGGAAGGCCGCCCGCACGTGCAGCGGGGCCATCAGTCCCCACTCGTCGAGCACGCGCACCGCGTTGGGCCCCAGTTGCAGGCCAGCCCCCACCTCGCCCAGCGCGCCCGCCTGCTCCAGCAGGTCCACCGAAACCCCGGCCCGGGCCAGCGCCAGGGCACAGGCCAGGCCACCGATACCCCCACCGGCGATCACCACGTGTTGTGTCATGGGCGGGCATTGTGCCCGCCGGCCTCCGCACCGCCTTGACGCAACGCAAACCCCCGCGCAACGGTGGAACAAGCCGAGCAGCGACCCGCGCAGCGGCGGAGCGTGGGGGCCAATGACCACAGCGACGGGCCGCCCCGAGCAAGGTCAGCCCCCTTGGGGGGCAGCGACCCGCGCAGCGGCGGAGCGTGGGGGCCAATGACCACAGCGACGGGCCGCCCCGAGCAAGGTCAGCCCCCTTGGGG
>NZ_JBPCSJ010000422.1:0-7366 GCF_051007235.1 Hydrogenophaga sp.
GCATGCGGCGCAACGGACAGGGATGATCAAACGAACCTTCGATGTGGTGGCCAGCCTGATAGCACTGCTGCTGCTCAGCCCGCTGCTGCTGGGCACGGCGCTGGCGGTGGCCATCGAGAGCGGCTTTCCAGTGCTGTTCCGCCAGACCCGCGTCGGCCTCGGCGGCCGCAGCTTCGGCATGTTCAAGTTCCGCAGCATGGTGAAGAACGCCGCCAGCATCGGCCCCTACTTCACCTCGGCCAACGACCCGCGCATCACCCGCGTGGGCCGCTTCATCCGCCGCACCAGCCTGGACGAGCTGCCGCAACTGATCAATGTGCTCACCGGCGACATGAGCCTGGTCGGCCCGCGACCCGACGTTCCGGCCCAACAAAGCCTCTACACCCCCGCCGACTGGGCACAGCGCTGCAGCGTGCGCCCCGGCATCACCGGCCTGGCGCAGGCGCTGTACCGGTCCGACTCCACCGAAACCCAGCGCCTCGAAGCCGACCTGCGCTACACGCGCGAAGCCTCGCTGTGGCTGGACCTGAAAATTTGCTGGTGGACGGCCAAGCGCCTGTCCGGCCAGGGCGCGAACTGAGAACACCCCCATGTGCGGCATATTTGGTTATTGGGACCGCCGGCAACAGCCGTTGGACGACGCGGCGTTGCGGGGCATGGCCCAAGCGCTGTTCCACCGCGGACCGGACGACGAAGGCATCCACCACCGCCCCGCGCGCGGCGTGGCCATCGGCAACCGGCGCCTGTCCATCATCGACCTCGGCG
Organism: Hydrogenophaga sp.; assembly: GCF_051007235.1. Lineage (GTDB taxonomy): Bacteria > Pseudomonadota > Gammaproteobacteria > Burkholderiales > Burkholderiaceae_C > Hydrogenophaga. Next base: position 766 of record NZ_JBPCSJ010000422.1, read on the forward strand.
GCGGCCACCAGCCCTTCGTGAGCGACGACGGTCAGATCGCCGTGGTGCAGAACGGCGAGATCTTCAACCACGTGGAACTCGCGGCCGAGCTGCGCGCCCAGGGCGTGCGGCTGGACACACATTCGGACACCGAGGTCATCCTGCGGCTGTACGAGCGCGAAGGCATCGCCTGCCTGAAGCGCCTGAACGGCATGTTCGCCATCGCCATCGACGACGCCCGGGAAGACGCGCTGTACCTCGCGCGCGACCGTATCGGCGTGAAACCTCTGTATGTGCACGACGACGGCCAGCGGCTGCTGTTCGGCTCCGAGCTGAAGGCGCTTTGGCCGGCGCTGAACCGCAAACCAGGCATGGACCTGGAAGCCATCCACCACTACCTGACGTTCAACTACGTGCCGGCACCCTGGACCGCATTTGAAGGCGTGCGCCATGTCATGCCGGGCACCTGGCAACGCTACACACGCAGCGGCGGCGTGCAGACGCAGCGCTGGTGGAACCTGGCCGACCAGCGCGAGCAGGACCACAGCTTCGATGCCTGGACCGAGGAATTCATGGCCCTGCTCGACGACGCCACCCGCATCCGCCTGCGCGCCGACGTGCCCTTCGGCGCCTTCCTCTCGGGCGGGGTCGATTCCAGCACCATCGTCGGCCTGATGGCGCGGCATGTGAAAGAGCCGGTCAAGACCTTCTGCATCGGTTTCGAAGACCCGCGCTACGACGAGTCCGCGTTCGCCGCGCAGGCCGCGCAGCGCTTTGGCTGCGCCCACACCAGCGAGGTGGCCGAGCTCAACATGCTGGACCGCTGGCCGATGGTGCTGCACCACCTGGACCAGCCCCACGGCGACGCGTCCTTCATGCCGACGTTGCGTGTGAGCGAGCTGGCCGCCAGGCATGTGAAGGTGGTGCTGACCGGCGACGGCGGCGACGAACTGTTCGCCGGCTACGACAAGTACGCGCAGTTCTTTGCGCGGCCGGATGCGCTGACCCTGCCCCAGCCGGATTTCGAGCGCGCGTACTTCGACAGCATTTCGCTCTTCAGCCCTGCAGCCAAGGCGGCGCTGTACCGGCCTGAGGTGCGCACGCAGCTGGCCGGCGTCGACAGCTTCGGCGCAGCGGCTGCCCCCTGGTTCGAAGAGGCGCGGCATTTCGACCGCATCAACCAGGCCCTGTACCTCGACATGCAGCTGCTGCTGAGCGGCAACAACCTGGTCAAGCCCGACCGCATGGGCATGGCGGTGAGCATCGAGGCGCGCACGCCCTTCCTCGACTGGCGGATGATGGAACTCGCCTTCCGCTCGCGCGGCGCGACCAAACTCTCGGCGCAGGGCGACAAGAAACACTGGTTCAAACGCGCGGCGGTGCCGCTGATCGGCGAAGACCTCGCGTACCGCAAAAAACAGATGTTCACCGTGCCCATCGGCGACTGGTTCCAGGGCGAGCTGCACGGCTGGCTGCGCCAGACCCTGACCGGCAGCGAGGCGATCGACCAGCTGTTCGAGCCGGTTGTGGTCACCCGCATGCTGGATGATCACCGCGATGGCCGTGGCAACTTCACCCGCGAATTGCGCGCACTGGCCGCGCTGGCGCTGTGGCACCGGGACGCCTTCGAATGAGCCACCCGCCCAAGGTCCTGTTCGTCAGCTACGGCGGCGGCCACATCGGCATGGTGCTGCCGGTGATGCGCGAACTGGAAGCGCTGCTGCCTGGCGTGCAATGCCCGCTGATGGCGCTGACCACCGGACACCACAAGGCCAAAGCCGCGCGCCCCGAGGCGCTGGGCTACCGGGACTTCCTGCACCTGGTGGACGCCGGTGCGGCCCGCGCCTGGGGCGAACGCCTGAGCGAAGGCAACACCAGCCCGGACGTGCCGCGCGACGAGACCATCGCCTACCTGGGCATCAACTACCTGGACCTGATCGCCCAGCACGGTGAGGCGGGTGCGGCAGACCTCTACCGGCAGCAGGGCCGCTACGGTTTCCGGCCGCTGCATTTCATGCGCAAGGTGATGGACGCCCTGCAGCCCGACGCGGTGGTCGCCACCAACTCGCCACGCAGCGAACGCACCGCGCTGGACGTGGCCGGTGAACGTGGCCTGCCGGCCGTCGGCATGGTGGACCTGTTCGGCCTGGACAGCGACACCTACGTGCTGCACGCGCCGAAGCCGGCCTGGACCTGCGTGATCTCCGAGGGCGTGCGCCAGCGGCTGATCGCGCGTGGCTTTCCGCCCGACGGTGTGGTGGTCACCGGCAACCCGGCTTTTGACGGCCTGTTCAGTGCACACAACCACGAGCGAGCGCAGCGCTTCCTGGCCGAGCGCGGCTGGCAAGACCTCAAGCCCGTGCTGTTCGCTGGCCATTGGGAGCCACAGGCCCACCCCGCCACGCCGGTACCGGTGGGCCAGGCCCTGCCGCGCGAGATCGAAGCCGTGCTGCGCGACTGCGTGCAAACCCGCGACGACCTGGCCCTGATCGTGCGCTACCACCCCAGCGACTGGACCGAGTACCCGCGCCTGCCCGACGAACCGCGCATCCACTTCAGCGAGCCCCCCAGGGAGCCCATCCACCCGCTGATCCTGGCTTCTGAGGCGGTGGTGGTGCAGACCTCCACCGTGGGCCTGGAGTCGGCCGTGGGCGGCAAGCCGGTGATCTCGGTGGAAAACTCACCTGCCGCCCACGTGTGGTTCAGCCTGGCGCAGCAGGGGGTCTCGACCCCGGCCGCCACACCGTCTGATCTGCCTCAGGTGCTGAACGCCGTGCTGGCCGGTCACGGAAATCCGTCCGATCCCAGCTACCGCAGCGATGGGCTGGCGTCGCGCCGGGTGGCCGCCGTCGTGACAAAGGCCCTGGCGGGTCGCTCGGCAGTGGCCTGAGCGATCCGGTCGCACTGCTCCTGGCGGTTTCTGTCGGTCAAAATACTGCATTCCCCGCAGCACACACGCTGCCATCGAGCGCCATGCTGAAAAACTCCACCATCCTCATCACCGGCGGAACCGGATCGTTCGGTCACACCTTTGTGCCCATGACCCTGGCACGCTACAACCCGCGCAAGCTCATCATCTATTCGCGCGACGAGATGAAGCAGTGGGAAATGGCCAAGCTGTTCCAGGGCGATGAACGGGTGCGCTTCTTCATTGGCGACGTGCGCGACCGCGAACGCATGTACCGCGCGCTGGACGGCGTGGACTACGTGGTCCACGCCGCGGCCACCAAGATCGTGCCCACGGCCGAATACAACCCGTTCGAGTGCGTCAAGACCAATGTCAACGGCGCCATGAACGTCATCGACGCCTGCATCGACCGGCGCGTCAAAGGCGTGGTCGCCCTGTCCACCGACAAGGCCAGCAGCCCGGTCAACCTGTACGGCGCCACCAAGCTGGCGTCGGACAAGCTGTTCGTGGCCGGGAACTCCTATGCCGGCGCCACCGGCTGCAAGTTCTCGGTGGTGCGCTACGGCAACGTGATGGGCTCGCGTGGCTCGGTCATCCCCTTCTTCCTCACGCAGAAGGGCAAGGGCTCCCTGCCCATCACCGACGCTCGCATGACGCGCTTCATGATCACGCTGGAACAGGGCGTGGAGCTGGTCTGGCATGCCTTCGAAGACATGGAAGGCGGCGAGATCTACGTCAAGAAAATCCCGTCGATGAAGGTGACCGACATCGCGCGGGCGGTCGACCCCGAGGCGCAGCATCAGATCGTGGGCATCCGCCCCGGCGAGAAGCTGCACGAACAAATGATCAGCCCCGAGGACGCCTACTACACCTACGAGTACCCCGAGCACTTCAAGATCCTGCCGGCCATCCACAGCTGGCACGAAGACTTCAAGCGCATCAAGGACGGCAAACGCGTGCCCGAAGGCTTCACCTACGCCAGCGACAACAACCCCGAGTGGATGGACGTGTCGGCCCTGCAGACCTGGATCGCCCAGCACCAGGACAAGATCGGCCGCATCTGATGGCGCGCAGCCCCATGGACTTCATCCCCTACGCCACCCAGTCGATCAACGAGGACGACCTGGCCGCCGTGCGCGAGGTGCTCACCTCGGGCTGGCTGACCCAGGGGCCGGCCGTGCCACGCTTCGAGCAGGCCTTCGCGCAGCGCCATGGCGTGGCTCATGCGGTGGCCGTGTCCAACGCCACCGCGGGCCTGCACATCGCCTGCCTGGCGCTGGGTGCAGGTCCGGGCAAGACGGTGTGGACCAGCCCCAACAGCTTCGTCGCCTCTGCCAACTGCGCGCTGTACTGCGGCGCCGACGTGGACTTCGTGGACATCGACCCAGTCAACCGCAACATGAGCGTGGCCGCACTGAGCGCCAAGCTGGAACAGGCCGAGCGCGATGGCCGTCTGCCCGTCATCGTGATACCGGTGCATTTCGGTGGCCTGGCCTGCGATCTCGTGCCCCTGCGGGCCCTGGCCAACCGCTACGGCTTCAGGATCCTGGAAGACGCGTCGCACGCGGTGGGCGCCAGTTACAACGGCCAGCCCATTGGCAGCGCACACGCCGACGCCAGTGTGTTCAGCTTCCACCCGGTGAAGATCGTGACCACCGGTGAAGGTGGCATGGTGACCACGCAGGACGCGGCGCTGGCGCGCCGCCTGCAGCTGCTGCGCTCGCACGGCATCACGCGCGAGACGGGTGAGATGCAGCACCCCGACACGGGCGCCTGGCACTACGAGCAGCACAGCCTGGGCTTCAACTACCGGATGACGGACATCCAGGCGGCGCTGGGCAGCTCGCAGTTGCAGCGCATCGACGGCTTCCACGCCGCCCGCGAACGGCTGGCCGAGCGCTACGACCAGCTGCTGGCCAGCCTGCCCCTGCGGCGGCCGGCGCGCGTGCCCGGCCCGGGCGCCACGGCCCGTTCGTCCTGGCACCTGTACGTGGTCGAGGTGGTGCCCAGCCCCGGCGTGGCCGACCGCGCGACCGTGTTCGCCCGCCTGCGCGAGGCGGGCATTGGTGTCAACGTGCACTACGAACCGATCCCGCTGCAACCCTACTACCGCGGCCTGGGCTTTCAGCCCGGCCAGTTCCCAGCGGCCGAAGCCTATGCGGCGCAGGCCCTGTCGATCCCGCTGTACCCGGCGCTGACCGATGCGCAGCAGGACTGCGTGGTGGCCGAACTGAAGAAGGCGCTGGTGGCATGAAGACGGTGATCGTCGTGCAGGCCCGCATGACCTCCACCCGGCTGCCCGGCAAGGTGCTGCTGCCGCTGGCCGGTGAACCCATGCTGGTGCGACTGCTGGAGCGCCTGCGCCGCGTGCAGCGGGCACAAGGCATCGTCATCGCCACCACCACCAACGTGGCGGACGATCCCATCGCCGCGCTGTGCGCGCAGCAAGGCGTGCCCTGCCACCGCGGCAGCGAACACGACGTGCTCTCGCGCTACGCCGAAGCCACCCGGCTGCACGGTGCCGACACCGTGGTGCGCATCACGTCCGACTGCCCGCTGATCGACCCGGCGCTGATCGACCAGGTCATTGCGGTGTACGAAGAAGGCGACAGCGACTACGTCTCCAACATGCTGCCGCCGACCTGGCCCTATGGCATGGCGGTGGAAGTGTTCAGCGCCGCCGCGCTGGCCCAGGCCCACGTCGAAGCCACCCAGCCCGCCGAACGCGAACACGTCACGCCCTTCCTCTATTGGCACCCCGAGCGTTACCGCCTGCGCAACGTCGCCAGCCCGGTGGACCTGAGCCAGCACCGCTGGACGGTGGACACGCCCGAGGATTACGAACTGGTGCGTCGGTTGTTCGAGCACCTGATGCCAACCCACCCGAACTTCACCCAGGCCGACGTGCTGGCGCTGCTGGAGCAGCACCCCGACTGGATCGCGCTGAACCAGCACATCCAGCAGAAGCCCGCGACCCAAACCCAGAACACACAGGAGTCCACCCCATGAGTTTCAAGACCGAGCAGGAGGCTTTCTGGGCCGGCGATTTCGGCACCGAGTACATCCAGCGCAACCAGGGCGACGCGCTGCTGGCCTCCAACCTCGACTTCTTCGGCAAGGCCCTGCGGCAAGCCCGCAGCATCCACAGCTGCATCGAGTTCGGCGCCAACATCGGCATGAACCTCAAGGCGCTCAAGCTGCTGCACCCCGGCATCGACGCGCACGCGATCGAGATCAACGCCGAGGCCGCGAAGCAACTGGGCGAGGTCATCCCGTCCGCCAACGTCCACAACACGTCCATCCTGGACTTCACTCCGGCCCGCCAGTGGGACCTGACGCTCATCAAAGGCGTGCTCATCCACATCAACCCCGAGGTGCTGCCCCAGGTGTACGACAAACTGTTCGCCGCCTGCGGCCGATACCTGATGGTGGCGGAGTACTACAACCCGGCGCCGGTGGCCAGTCCCTACCGCGGCCACAGCGACCGCCTGTTCAAGCGCGACTTCGCCGGCGAGATCATGGACCGCCACCCGCAGCTGCAGCTGGTGGACTATGGCTTTGCCTACCGCCGCGACCCCAACTTCCCGCAGGACGACATCACCGGGTTCCTGATGGAAACGCGCTGAGCCCGTTTCGAGAAACACACCCATGCTGACCTACTGCAAACGCTGCGTGATGCCGGACACCAAACCGGACCTGCACCTGGACGAACAC
>NZ_JBPCSJ010000423.1:0-9905 GCF_051007235.1 Hydrogenophaga sp.
AACGTGATGGGGTTCTTCAGCGCCCGGCCCAGCCATTCCTTGAGCGCGGGCAGGCCCTTGTCTTCGTACACGCCGCTGCTGGCGCGGTCGCTGATGGAAACGATGCCGATGCGCACCGCGTCGCAGGTGTCACTCATGGTCGTCCTCGTGGTCGGTGTCGCCTTCGGCGGTCTCGTCGTCGCGCGACAGCGCCGTTCGCACCATCTGGAAAATGTCGCGGTAGGCCTTGCCGTGGCGCTGGGCTTCGCCCGGGCGCTCGGTCACGGCCTGGGCGTCCTTGCGGGCTTGGCGGATCAGTGTGCGCAGCTGCTGCACGTCGGTGTCGGGGGCGGACTGCAGCCAGGTGGTGAGCGCGTCGTCGTCGGCGATCAGGCGGTCGCGCCAGAGCTCGGCCTGGTGCAGGGCCAGCGTGGCCTGGGCCGACGGCTTGCGCTGTTCTTCCAGCGCGGCCTCGATGGCGGCGATGGTGCCGTCGTCGAGCTTGCGCATGAGCTTGCCGATGAACTGCATCTGGCGGCGCTTGCCCTCGAAGTTGGTGATGCGCTTGGCCTCGACCAGGGCATCGATCAGCTTGTCGCTGATGTCCTCGTGCTGCTCGCGCAGCTGTGCCATCAGGTCGCGTCGCAGGGTCAGCAGGCTCTCGCCCAGCGCCTGCAGGTGGTCGCTGTGCTTTTTGAGGTCGGTCTTGCTCATGTCGACCGAACCCTTGAGTTCTCGCTTGAGTTCCTGGTCCAGTTCGCTGCCTTCGGCAACGAATTGGCCGCGGACGTAATAGCCTTTGGGGGGTTTGCGGGACATGAAAAAAGTAACCCCTGCGATGCCTTCGGCGTCAACCCCTGCTGGGGCACCCGTCGCGGTCCGGCAAAGCCGGTTCCGTGCGGGTCTGGACGGCCGCCCGCCGGAGCGGCGGGTAGGGGCGTTGCGTGCTGGGCGGGTGAAAAGTGGACCGGCCGGTATCATAGCCGCCGACATGAAAAACCCCGCATCCTCCGCCCGCACCCCTTCCCAACCTCCCGTGAACGCTGACCAGCCCTTGCCCGGCTTCCAGTACGCGCGCAGCCGATTCGAGGAACTGGCCGACCTGGCGCTGGCCCATGCCCAGCAGCTGGGCGCTGTCGACGCCGGTGTGGAGGTTTCGGAAGGTTCGGGCCTGAGCGTGTCGGTGCGCAAGGGCGAGCTGGAGAATGTCGAACGCAACCGCGACAAGTCGCTGGGCATCACCGTCTACCTGGGGCAGCGCCGCGGCAACGCGTCCACCTCGGACTTTTCCGCTACGGCCATTCGCCAGACGGTGCAGGCGGCGTACGACATTGCCCGCTTCACCGCCGAAGACCCGGCCGCCGGCCTGCCCGACGCGCAGGACATCGCCGACAGCTACCCGGACCTGGACCTGTTCCACCCCTGGGCGCTGACGTCCGAACAGGCGGTGGAACTGGCACTGGCCTGCGAAAACGCGGCCTTTGCCACCAGCAAGAAGATCAGCAACAGCGAGGGCGCCGGTGTGTCGGCCCAGCAATCGCACTTTTTCGCGGCGCACCTGCGGGGCGGTGAACGCGGTCGGCCTGGCATCTTCAGCGGCGGTTACGCCAGTTCGCGCCACAGCCTGTCGGTGGCGCCCATCGCCGGCAGGGGCGCGCACATGGAGCGCGACCACTGGTACAGCTCGCAGCGCGCGCCGGGCGACCTGGCCAGCCCCCAGGCCATTGGCCGCTACGCCGCCGAGCGCGCGCTGGCGCGCCTGAACGGCCGCAAGATCGCCACCACCGAGTGCCCGGTGCTGTTCGAATCGCCGCTGGCCGCGGGCCTGCTGGGTGCCTACGTGCAGGCCACCAGCGGCGGCGCGCTGTACCGCAAAACCACGTTCCTGAACGACAGCCTGGGCAAGCGCGTGATGGCCAAGCACCTGGACATCGTGGACGACCCGCACGAGATCAACGGCAAGGGCAGCTCGCCGTTCGACGACGAAGGCGTGCGCACCCAGCAGCGCAAGGTGCTCAGCGCCGGCAAGGTGCTGGGCTACTTCCTGTCCACTTACTCGGCCCGCAAGCTGGGCATGCGCACCACGGGCAACGCGGGTGGCTCGCACAACCTCACCCTGACCAGCCGCCTGACGCAACCGGGCGACGACCTCAAGGCCATGCTCAAGAAGCTGGGCCGCGGCCTGTTCGTCACCGAGCTGATGGGGCAGGGCGTGAACTACGTGACCGGCGACTATTCGCGCGGCGCGTCGGGCTACTGGTTGGAAAACGGCGAGATCGCCTACCCGGTGCACGAAATCACCATCGCCGGCAACCTCAAGGACATGTTCCAGGGGATCGAGGCAGTGGGTGCCGATGCTTACAACTACGGCGCCAAGACGGTGGGCTCCATGCTGGTCAACCGCATGAAGGTGGCGGGGAGCTGACGCGTGCGCTTCCCGCCGCGCCGCGGTGACGGGACGCGTCCGATGGCGCTGTTGCGGATCCGGCCGGTGGCTGCGCGCCCCTGAAGCGCATGCGTCCGGAGCTTCTCGCCGTCGCCGCTGCTGCCTGCTGGGCGGTGTCCAGCCTGTTCTCCGCATCGCCTGCGCAACGGCTGGGGGCGTTCGCCTTCAGCCGCTGGCGCATGCTGTTCGCCAGCGCCATTCTCTGGTCGCTGGCCCTGGTGGGCGGTGGCTGGCGTGATCTGGACGCGGCTGCGGTGGCCTGGCTCGGGCTGTCGGGCGTGATCGGCATCTTCGTCGGGGACACGGCGCTATTTGCCTGCATGAACCGGCTCGGCCCGCGGCGCTCGGGCGTGCTTTTCGCCACCCATGCCCTGTTTTCCGGCCTCCTCGCCTCGCAAATTCTCGGCGAAACGCTCTGGGGCTGGGCTTTGCTGGGCAGCGGTCTGCTGGTGGGCGGTGTGATGCTGGCGGTGGTCCGCGGCAAGCGCGGGGACGAACAACACCAATGGGAGCAGACCCGGGGCCGGCTGGCCGTCGGCGTGGCGCTGGGGCTGCTGGCGGCCTTGTGCCAGTCGGTGGCGACGCTGATGCTCAAGCCGCTGATGAGCAGCGGCGTCGACGCGGTGGCCGCGTCGGCTGTGCGCATGAGTCTGGCCCTGGTGGCCCACGGACTCCTGCTGGCATCTGGCTGGCACGGCGCGCGGGCCAAGGATTCATTGCGCCGGCAGGATGCCGGCCTGATCTTTCTCAGTGCCGCGGTGGCCATGGCCCTGGGCATGACGCTCATCCTGCGCGCGATGCGCGACGGCCAGGCCGGACTGGTGGCGATCTTCTCTTCGCTGACGCCCGTGTTGATCCTGCCGTTGCTGTGGGCGGTCTACCGCCGGCGGCCCGCGGATGGCGCCTGGTTGGGCGCCTTGCTGGCGGTCGCCGGCACCGCACTGATCCTGGCCTGAGGCGCTGGCCTCACTGCTTGCGCTGCACGAACAGGTTGCGGCGGGCGTCTTCCGGGTAGGCGAATGTCACCGCGCCGTTCTTGACCCTGCCCATCACCAGCATGTTGGGTGTCACGGCGTCCTTGTCGTCCAGGCTGAACGGTTTGTCGTAGGTGGCCACCACGCCGTAGTACACACGCGGGATGTTTTCCAGCGCGGCTTTGAGCGCCGGCCCGGTGAACTTGCCGTCGCGGATCGCGAACATCGCGTACGTCAACAGGTAGGTCGTGTCGTAGGACTGCGCGGCGGACATGGGCACAGCGATCTTTTGTTGGTACTTGCGGTTGTAGGCGCTCAGGAAGGCGGCGCGCCGCTCGTTGCTCGGTTCGGCGATGAAGGTCTGTGCCATCAGCGCGCCGTCGGCCGCGGCCTTGGCCCCGTTGATGAAGAACGGGAACGACAGCGGCCAGGCGCCCACCTGGGGCACGTCCCACTTGAGGTCCCGCTTGCCGTTGGCGATGGTGGCGTTCTCGGGGCCGACGGTGTAGCTGAACAGCACATTGGCCCCGGCCTCACGCGCGGCGGCCAGTTCCTTGCTCAGGTCTTTGACGCCGAGCGCGAAACGCGCCACGTACACCGGCTTGAGCTGCTTGGCCGCCAGCGCCGCCTCAACGTCCTTGAGGCCAGCTTCGCCATAGCCGGTGGTGTCGGCGAAGATGGCCACCCTGGTCCAGCCGCGCTTGACCAGATCGTTGACCACGAACGGCGCCTGGATGGCGTCGCGCGCCGACGTGCGGAAAACATAGCTCTGCGCGGCCGGGAATTTGGCGGTCAGCGGCGTGCCGGTCGCGCAGGGAATGATGAGAGGTACTTGCGCGTTCTGGAACGTGTCCAGGGACTTCTGCGCCACCCCGGTGTTGCAGAAGCCGATGGTGGCGATCACCCCTTCCTTGACCAATTCCTGCGAGCCTTTGAGGCCCGCGTCGGGGTTGCCCTGGTCGTCCTTGATCACGAGCTCCAGCGGCCGGCCCAGGTAGCCGCCCACCGCGTTGATCTCGTCCACCGCCAGCTGCACGCCGTGCAGCATGGGGTTGCCAAAATCAGAAGACGGGCCGCTGAACGGGCCGATGACGCCAATGCGGACCGGCTGGGCGGGCTGGGCCACGGCGGTCGCGGCCACCAGCGTGGCGCACAGCCCGAGGGCCCAGGTCAGATGAAAGCGGGGAAAACGCATGCGGCCTCCAGGAAGTGCCGCGAGTGTAGGAACCGCGATGTGGTCGGTGTGACGCGGTTAACCCTGAAACCGCGTCACAGATTCAGGCTTTCGTCAGCCTGCGAGCGCGGCCTTCACGGCGGCCGAGACCTGGCCCATGTCGGCCTTGCCGGCCAGCTTGGCCTTGACCGCGCCCATGACCTTGCCCATGTCGCCGGGGCCCACCTTCTGGCCCAGTTCTTCGCCCAGTTCGGTGACGATGGCCCTGACTTCGGCCGCCACCTCCTCGGCCGACAGGCGCGCCGGCAGGTAGGCTTGCAGCACCTTCATCTCGGCGCTTTCCTTGTCGGCCAGGTCCATGCGGTCGGCCTTGGTGAAGGCTTCGATGCTGTCCTTGCGCTGCTTGATGAGCTTGTCGACGATGGCAATGACCATGGTGTCTTCCAGCTCCACGCGCTCGTCGACTTCCTTTTGCTTCATGGCAGCCGTCAGCAGGCGGATGGTGCCCAGGCGCTCGCTGTCCTTGGCGCGCATCGCGGCCTTCATGTCTTCGGTGATCTGTTCCTTGAGGCTCATGGTGTTCTCTCTTGGTTGTTCTGGAAAACCGTCGATTTTCTCAGACCTCTTCGAGCACCAGCAGCTCCTCCACCGTCTGGCGACGGCGGATCAGGCGGTGGCTGTCGCCGTCCACCAGCACCTCGGCCGCCAGCGGGCGGCTGTTGTAGTTGCTGGACATCGAGGCGCCGTAGGCCCCTGCGTCGTGCAGCACGAGCAGATCGCCGACCTTGGCCTGCGGCAGCACGCGCGTGAGCACCACACCACCCTCGGCCTGGGTGAACACGTCGCCCGATTCGCACAGCGGGCCGGCGACCACGGTCTCGACCGTGGCGCGCGGCGCGTCGTCGGCCGGGATCAGGCCCATGCCGTGGTACGCGCCGTACATGGAAGGACGCATCAGGTCCGAGAAGCCGGCGTCCACCAGCGTGAAGCGGTTCGCCCCCATCGGCTTGGTGGCGCGCACCTCGGTCACCAGCACGCCGGCCTCGGCCACCAGGAATCGGCCGGGTTCAAGCTCCAGGTGCACCGGATGGCCCAGGTGGGCGGCGATGCTGCGGCGGGCGTCGTCCCACAGGCTGAAGTAGTGGGCGGTGTCGATGCGAGGCTCCCCCTCGCGGTAGGGGATGGACAGGCCGCCGCCGGCCGAGATGGCCTGCAGGTCCGAGCCGGCGCGCTTCACGAGCGCCACCATGGCCTGGCAGACGGCCTGCAGGTGCGCGTAGTCCACGCCGGAGCCGATGTGCATGTGCAGGCCCACCAGTTGCAGGCCGTGCTGTTTCACCGCGGCGAGGGCGTCGTCCAGCTCGGCGTGCCAGATGCCGTGTTTGCTGTGCTCGCCGCCGGTGTTGGTCTTGTTGCTGTGGCCGTGGCCGAAACCGGGGTTGATGCGCAGCCACACCGGGTGGCCGGGCGAGACCGCGCCCAGCTGGTGCAGCATGTCGATGGAGCCGGCGTTGACCGGCACGCGGTGTTCCACGACCGTGGCCAGCGTCGCATGGTCGAACAGGTCGGCGGTGAAGACGATGCCCGAGGCGCCCTGGTCGTTCACTTCAGCGGTGAAGCCAGCGGCCATCGCGCGCAGGATCTCGCCGCGCGAGACCGCGTCGACCACCACGCCCTGCTCGCGCATCAGGCGCAGCAGGTGGATGTTGGAGTTGGCCTTCTGCGCGAAGCGGATGGTGTCGAAAGCGCGCAGTTCGGCGATGCGGGCGCGGATGGTGGCGGCGTCGTAGACCCACAGCGGGGTGCCGTGCTGGCGGGCGAGGGACTGGAGCAGGGTGTCGGAAAAGGGGTTCATGGGCACGGATGATCCCGGTTCTGGTCATATTGAGCAATGCCAGATAATTCAACATCGATTCAAAACTGATATGAAACTGAGCCACCGCCAGATCGACTTCTTCCGTGCCGTCATGGGCACCGGCCACGTCACGCGCGCGGCCGAGCTGCTGCACACCTCGCAGCCCACGGTCAGCCGCGAACTGGCGCGGCTGGAGCAGGTGCTGGGCTTTGTGCTGTTCGAGCGGGTCAAGGGCCGCCTGAAACCCACTGTGCGGGCACTGGCGCTGATGGAGGAGGTGGAGCAGTCCTATGTGGGGCTGGAACGCATCGCCGCCACCGCTGTGTCGCTGAGGGCATACGCGCACGGCCGGCTGCAGCTGGCCTGCCTGCCGGCCCTCTCGCACGCCTTGCTGCCCGACGCGATCCGGCGCTTTGCGCTGCAGCAGCCCGAGGCGGCGGTGGGACTGACCCCCATCGAATCGCCGCAGCTGGAGGCGGCGCTGTCGGAACAACGCTTCGACCTGGGGCTGTCCGAACGCCACGAAGCGCCGGCCGCCTGCACCTTGCAGACCCTGCTGGTGGCCGACGAGGTGGCGGTGCTGCCAGCCGGACACGCGCTGGCACACAAACCGGTGCTGGCGCTGGGCGATTTCGCGGGCCAGTCCTTCATCAGCTTCGCGCCCGCCGATCCGTACCGCCAGCAGGTGGACGCGCTGTTTGCAGCGGCGGGCGTCGCGCGCGACCTGCGGCTGGAAACGCCCAGCGCAGTCTCCGTCTGCGCCCTGGTGCGACAGGGGCTTGGGCTGGGCATCGTCAACCCGCTGACGGCGCTGGAGCTGGCCGGGGAAGGCTTGGTCGTCAAGCCGCTGAGCGTGAGGATTCCCTTCCACGTGGCGCTGATCCGCCCGAGCTGGCGCACCGAGCATCCGCTGCGGGCCGACTTCGAGGCCGCCCTGGTCGAGGCAGCCGTGGCCCTGAAAACCCGCCTGTCCGGTGCCGTACAGACGTAAAAAAACCCGCTGCAGCGTCCTGAGCGGGTTTTTTCCGAAGCGACTGAAGGATCAGTACAGCTTCTTGGGCAGCTGCATCGAGCGCACGCGCTTGTAGTGGCGCTTGACGGCGGCGGCCTTCTTGCGCTTGCGCTCGGCGGTCGGCTTTTCGTAGAACTCGCGGGCGCGCAGGTCGGTCAGCAGACCCAGTTTTTCGATGGTGCGCTTGAAGCGACGCAGAGCGACGTCGAACGGCTAGTTGTCTTTAACACGGATGGTCGTCATTGAAGGAAAGATTCCAGAATGCACAGAAAGAGGATGAACGGGAAGATCGGGCCCGGGCATCGTTTCTGCAAAGTTCCCCCGCCTGTTAACTAGTATTGGCCGACGGGGGTTTGCCAGCAAAGCCTTGGATTATAGCCTTGTCGATCGGGTTTGCCAGCGTTTTGCGGCGTTGAAGGCCCGTCCGACGTCGCCAATCAGTGGTTTTCCGGTGCGCCCAGCGCCATGGCACAGGCGTGCGCGCTGGCCCAGGCCCACTGGAAGTTGTAGCCGCCCAGCCAGCCGGTCACGTCCACCACTTCGCCGATGAAATACAGGCCCGGCTGTTTCGATTCCATGGTCTGCTGCGACAGGTCGCGGGTGTCGACGCCGCCCAGCGTCACCTCGGCTTTCTTGTAGCCCTCGGTGCCGGTGGGCACCAGTTCCCAGCGGGCCAGGCGCTCGGCCAGCCGCGCCAGGGCCTTGTCGCTGCATTCGGCCACCGGGCGCTGCCATTCCTTGTCCTGTTCGACCCAGGCTTCAGCCAGGCGGGATGGCACCCACTGCGCCAGTTCGTTCACGAGCAGCTTGCGCGAGCGCTGTTTGGCGTCGGCCAGCGCGGCCGGCAGGTCCACCTCGGGCGCGAGGTTGAGGCGGATCGGTGTGCCCGGTTTCCAGTAGCTGGAGATCTGCAGCACCGCCGGGCCCGACAGGCCGCGGTGCGTGAACAGCAGGTCTTCGGCGAACACGGTCTTGTTCTTCTTGTCGCCGGTTTCGATCAGCACCGGCAGCGCCAGGCCTGCCAAGCCGGCGTAGGGCGCCCAGCCGGCCCCATCAAAGGTCAGCGGCACCAGGCCGGGGCGCGGTTCCACCGTGCGCAGACCGAACTGTTTGGCCACCCGGAAACCGAAGTCGGTCGCGCCGATGGCCGGGATCGACAGGCCCCCGGTGGCGATCACGACCTTGCGCGCCTGCACCGGTCCCCGGTCGGTGTCCAGTTCGTAGCCCCCGTCGGCCATGACGCGCAGGTCTTTCACGCCGCAGGGCTGCCAGCGTGTCACACCACCGGCCGCGCACACGGCCAGCAGCATGTCGATCAGGTCGCCGGCCGAGCGGTCGCAGAACAGCTGGCCCTTGTGCTTCTCGTGGAAGGGAATGCCGTGCTTCTGCAGCAGCGCGATGAAGTCGGCCGGCGTGTAGCGCGAGAGCGCCGAGCGGCAGAAGTTCGGGTTCTCGCCGACGTAGTGCTTGTGCGGCTGGCGCACGTCGATGTCGCGGTTGGTGAAGTTGGCCCGACCACCGCCGGAGATGCGCACCTTCTCGGCCACCTTCTCGCTGTGGTCCAGCAAAAGCACTTTCAGGCCGCGCTGACCGGCCATGCCCGCACAAAAAAGGCCGGCCGCACCCGCGCCGACCACCACCACATCGAAGGTCTGCACGGGCTCAGCCTTTCCAGACGAAGGGGAACTTCACCTGTTTCCAGAAACCGTTGGGTACGTAGTCGCCCAGCACGCCGTAGCGTTCGGGCCATTCGCGGTCGCTTTTGACGGCGGTGCCGAAAAGGTGGTCGATGAAGGCAAAGTGGGCTGCATAGTTCTTGTCCAGCGCCTCCTGGTCCTGGCTGTGGTGCCAGTGGTGGAAGTTGGGCGTCACGATCAGGTAGCGCAGCGGCCCCAGCCGCACGCTGACGTTGGCGTGGTTGAACACCGCCTGGAAACCGACCACGATGATGTAGGCGTCGATCACGTCCTTGGAAAACCCCAGCATGTAGACCGGAACCAGCACCAGCGTGCGGGTGATCAGGATCTCGATCACGTGCTGGCGCGAACCGGCCAGCCAGTCCATGTGCTTGGCGCTGTGGTGCACCGCGTGCAGGCGCCAGAGCAGTGGCACCTCGTGGTAGGCGCGGTGCGTCCAGTACTGCACCAGGTCGGCCGCCAGGATGATCAGCGGCAGCGCCACCCAGAACGGCAGCCCGCCGACCCAGCCACGCACGCCGTCGACCGCCGCCCAGCCGAACAGCTTATGCACCAGCAGATTGGTGGCCAGCAGCATGAAGCCGATCAGCATGTGGTTGACGATGAAGTGGTGCAGATCAGTCTGCCACTCGGGGCGAAACACCGGCTGGTCCTTGCGCAGGGCGAACAGCTTCTCGATGAAGATGAAGATCAGCGCGGACCCCAGCAGGTCCAGGATCAACCAGTCCAGGCCGATGTAGGGCGTGTGGTCGGCGAAGTTCGGATCGA
>NZ_JBPCSJ010000424.1:0-10186 GCF_051007235.1 Hydrogenophaga sp.
CTGACGCTGGGCCTGCTCGACCGCGAGCTGGGTGACCAGGCGCTGGGCGCCACCTCGGCCACCCACGGCCTGCTGGACGCGCTGTTCGCCTTCGCGCTGCGCGAGATCGCCGCCCGCGAAAACCCCGGCGTGCCCGGCTGGCAGCACGCCATCGCCGACCGGCCGATCCGCCAGGTGCTGACCCTGATGCACGGCAACCTGGCCCACAGCTGGACGCTGGACGAACTGGGCCAGCAGGTGGGCCTGTCGCGTTCGGCGCTGGCCGAGCGCTTTCGCAGCGCCATGGGCGACACGCCGCTGAACCACCTGCGCACCCTGCGCATGCAAAAGGCCATGCAGCTGCTGGCCGAGACGCGGCAGACGCTGGAACAGGTGGCACAGGCCGTGGGCTACCAGGACGCGTTCGGCTTTTCCAAGGTGTTCAAGCGCACCACCGGTCAGTCGCCGCGCCAGTTCCGCGAGCGGGACGTGGCCGACCGGCAGACCGCCTGGCGCATCCAGGAAGCCTGACCCCGACCACCGCGCCAGGCCGCACCCGGCGGGCCGGGCCGTTCGTACCCGCCCCTTTGATTTACCACTTCGTTATGTAGGGGAATCAACGGGTGCGTGAACCGCCCGCAGCGTGAAACCACCACAGAATGCGCGACGCGGTCGTGTGAAGGGCCGCGTGCACCGAACGACCAACACACAAGACAAGACCGGAGACAACCATGACGAAGTTCACCTTGAACGGCAAGGCGGTCAACGCCCAGGCCGCCCCTGACACCCCGCTGCTGTGGGTCATCCGCGAAGAGATGGGCATCACGGGCACCAAGTTCGGCTGCGGCATCGCCCAGTGCGGCGCCTGCACGGTGCACATCAACGGCAGCCCCACCCGCTCGTGCGTGCTGCCGGTGTCGGCCGCCGCCGGCTCGCAGGTGACCACCATCGAAGGCCTGGTGCAGACCCGCGAGGGCAAGGCCCTGCAGGACGCGTGGATCGCCGAAGCGGCGCCGCAATGCGGTTACTGCCAGTCGGGCCAGATGATGGCCGCGGCCGCCGTGATCAAGGACGCGCGCGCACCCCTGAACCGCGAACAGGTGCTCGAACGCATGGCCGGCAACATCTGCCGCTGCGGCACCTACAACCAGATCGCCGCCGCCGTGGTGCGGGCCCAGAAGACCCTGGCCTGAGATGGGAGCACCGACCATGACCACGAACAACGCCACCCTCCACACCCCCGCCCTCTCGCGCCGCAGCTTCATCGTTGGCAGCGGCGCCGGCGTCCTGGGCATCAGCTTCGGCGCCCTCGACCTGGCCCAGGCGCAGACCGGCCCGTTTGCCCCCGTCGCCTGGGTCAGCATCGCGCCCGACAACACCGCCACCATCTACTCGGCCGCGTCCGAGATGGGGCAAGGCACCATGACCTCGCTGCCCGCCGTGGTGGCCGACCACATGGAGCTGGACTGGAGCCAGGTGCGCGTGCAGCACGCCCCGCCCGATCCCAAGCGCTTTGGCAACCCGCGTTTCGGCGGCGGCCTGACCACCGGCGCCTCGCGCACCGTCACCGGTTACTACGAACCGCTGAGCCTGGCCGGCCTGCAGGGCAAGCTGGTGATGCTCGGCGCCGCGGCCGCGCAGTGGAACGTGCCGGTGAGCGAACTGCGCGCCGAGAACAGCACGGTGATCCACGCCGCCAGCAACCGCCGCATCACCTACGGCGAGCTGACCCGTACCGCCACCGCCCCGGCCGAGCTGCCCAAGGTGGACAAGACCATGCTCAAGCCCATGGCGCAGTTCAAGCTGATCGGCAAGGACCTGACCCGGGTCGACCTGGTGGGCAAGACCAGCGGCACGGCGGTGTACGGCATCGACGTGCGCCTGCCCGGCATGCTCTACGCGAGCCTGCTGAGCGCCCCGGTGCAAGGTGAAAAAGCCGAGCACGTGGACGACGCCGCGGCCAAGGCCGTGCCGGGTGTGAAGGCCGTGGTGGTCATCCCCACCGGTGTGGCGGTGGTGGCGGATTCGTTCCACACCGCCCGCAAGGCGCGCGACCTGCTCAAGGTGCAGTGGAGCAACACCGCCCGAGGCCGGAAGTACGACTCGGACGCCGCGATCAAGGAGTACGTGGCCCGCGCCGAGAACCTGGCCGACGCCGGCGTGACCTTCCACGCCCACGGCGACGCGGCCAAGGAAATCGCGGGCGGCGCGCGCACCTTCAAGGCCACCTACACCACCGAGCACGTGTCCCAGTTCACCATGGAGCCGATGAACACCACGGCCCGGGTCGACGGCGACAAGATCGAACTCTGGACCCCATCGCAGACCGTGGGCTTCGTGGTGGGCGGTGTGGCCGCCGCGGGCGGCTTCAAGCCCGAGAACATCAAGGTCAACATCCAGCTGCTGGGCGGCGGCTACGGGCGCCGTGTCGAGGCGGAATACGCGGTGGACGCTGCGCTGATTGCCAAGGCGGTGCCCGGCGTGCCGGTGCAGATGATCCACACCCGCGAAGACGATTTCGTCCGCGCCAAGCCCCGGCCCGCCACGGCCCAGCACCTGGTGGCCGCGGTCAACGCGCAGGGCAAGATCGTGGGCCTGCAGCACCGCGTGGTGGCCGAGCAGATCTACGCCCGTCTGTTGCCCGGCGCCTTCAAGGCCAGCGGCAACAAGGACTCGCCGGTGATGGAATTCGCCGACGGCGTGTACGACATCGCCGGGCACCACGTGCAACAGCTCATTGAGGACCGCGGCATCGCCTGCAGCTTCTGGCGCGGCGTGGGCGCGGGCTACGTGAAGTTCGGCATCGAGACCCTGGTCGACGAGGTGGCCGTGGCCACCAACCAGGACCCGCTGCAGATGCGCATCGAGCTGTGCAACAAGGCGCCGCGCGCCCAGGCGGTGCTGCGCGAGGTGGCCGCCATGTCCAACTGGAACGGCCAGCGCCCGGCCGGGCGCGCGCTGGGCCTGGCGTTCTCCGACGCCTGGGGCACCTTCTGCGCCATGGTGGTGGACGTGTCGCTCAACGCGGGCCGCCCGGTGGTGCACAACATCTGGGCCGCGGTGGACTGCGGGCATGCCCTGAGCCCGAAAAACATCCAGACCCAGATCGAGGGCAGCGCGATCTTTGGCCTGTCGGCCGCACTGGGCGAAAAGCTGGTCTACAAGGCCGGCGAACCGCAGCAGAAGAACCTGGGTGCCTACAACCTGCTGCGCGCCAACCAGGCGCCGGTGGTGACGGTGAAGGTGATGCCGACCGACAACCACCCCAGCGGCATTGGCGAGGTGGGCCTGCCACCGGTGGCACCCGCGCTGGCCAACGCCATCGCGCGCCTGACCGGTGGCAAACGCCTGCGCAACCTGCCCTTCCCGGAACAGGTCGCCTGATGACGGCACGGCCCGATGGCGGCGGCGTCAGCCGTGGCCGCCGGGCCGTTGCATGAAGGCCGCGCTGCCTGGCCGGCCGGGCAATGAAAGCTGCGCCTCGGCAGGCGCGGTCTGCGCCAGCAGCCGGCCCTGGCGCCACACCTTCAGCCGCGTCGCGCGCAGGCGGATGGCCTCCACCGGGTCGCGCGCCTGCAGCAACACGAAGCTCGCGTCCTGGCCGGCTTCGATGCCGTAACGGTCCAGCCCCATCACCTTCGCGGCGTTCACCGTCACCGCGTCGAAGCACTGGCGCATGCCGGCCTGGCTGGTCATTTGCGCCACGTGCAGGCCCATGTGCGCCACCTCCAGCATGTCGCCGCTGCCCAGCGAGTACCAGGGGTCCATCACGCAGTCGTGGCCAAAGGCCACCGTCACGCCGGCGGCCATCAGCTCGGGCACGCGGGTCATGCCGCGCCGCTTGGGGTACGTGTCATGCCGCCCTTGCAGGGTGATGTTGATCAGCGGGTTGGCCACCGCGCTCACCCCACTCTCTGCGATCAGTGGGATCAGCTTGCTCACGTGGTAGTTGTCCATGCTGTGCATGGACGTGAGGTGCGAGCCGTTCACGCGGCCCTGCAGGCCCAGGCGCTGCGTCTCGTACGCCAGCGTCTCGATGTGGCGGCTCAGCGGGTCGTCGCTCTCGTCGCAGTGCATGTCCACCGGCAGGCCGCGCTCGGCCGCCAGTTCGCACAGCAGCTTCACACTGGCCGTCCCCGCTTCAAAAGTGCGCTCGAAGTGCGGGATGCCGCCGACCACGTCCACACCCAGATCCAGCGCGCGCTTGAGATTGTCGAGACCGCCCTTGGAACGCAACACACCGTCCTGCGGGAAGGCGACCAGCTGCAGGTCCAGGTAGGGCGCCACGCGCCGCTTCACCTCCAGCATCGCGCGCACCGGCAGCAGGCGGGGGTCGCTGGTGTCCACGTGGCTGCGGATGGCCAGCAGCCCCTTGGCCACGGCCCAGTCGCAGTAGGTCAGCGCACGCTCGATCAGCGCTTCTTCGGTCAGCAGCGGCTTGAGTTCGCCCCAGAGCGCGATGCCTTCGAGCAGGGTGCCGCTCTGGTTGACGCGCGGCAGGCCATGGCTCAGCGTCGCGTCCAGGTGGAAATGCGGGTCGCAGAACGGCGGGCTCAGCAACTGGCCGGCTGCGTCCACGGTGTCGTGCGCAGGGGCCTGCAGGCCGGGCGCCACTTCAACGATGCGGCCGTCCCGCACGGCCACGGACATGTCGGTGCGCCCACCGGGCAGGCTGGCGTGGGTGATCAGCAGGTCGAGCATGGGCTCATTGTGTGCCGAAGCGACGGCCACCCGCGCCACCGGGCCCGCCCCGTAAAATCTTGCCCCTTTGCACCTGATCCGCTCCCCACGCCATGCACTACGCTGTCTCGCACCACAAACTCAAGCTCATCCTCAGCGGCGCCGGTCTGAAAACCGGTGACGCCGCCGGCATCGACCAGCTCTTTGGCGGCAAGGACGGCTACTACTGGTTCGGCACCCTGCGCGACATGTGCCCCGAAGGCAAGACCCTGACCTGGGACAACCAGTACGCCCTGGTCGCCGCCATCCAGGCCCACGAAGACAAGAGCGCGGCCGAAGACGAGATGCCGCCCGAGAAGCCCACGCCCGCGCACATCGCGGCGATCTGCAAGCTGTTGGCGATCTGATCATGATCAACCCAGGCACACGGTTGAAATTCGCTGTGCTCGGTGCCGGCGCTGTCGGCTGCTTCTACGGCGGCATGCTGGCGCGCGCCGGTCACGCCGTCACCCTGATCGGCCGGCCGCAGCACGTGCAGGTGGTCGAGGCGCAGGGCCTGCGCATGCAGACGCTCGGCTTCGACGAGACGGTGCCCGTCAGCGCCAGCACCGACGCCTCGGCTGTGGCCGGTGCTGATGTGGTGCTGTTCGCGGTGAAGTCACCCGACACCGAAGCCGCCGGCGAACAGATGCGCCCGCACCTGGCGCCCGGCGCCCTGGTGCTGTGCCTGCAGAACGGCGTGGACAACGCCGAACGCCTGCGCGCCGTGCTGCCAGGCGCCAGCGTCGCCGCGGCAGTGGTCTACGTGGCCACCGAAATGGCCGGCCCGGGCCACCTGCGCCACCACGGGCGCGGCGAGCTGGTCATTGAACCCTCGCCCCGCAGCGCCGCGGTCGCGCAGGCCCTGATCGCCGCCGGCGTGCCCACCGAGGTGAGCGACAACGTGCGCGGCGCGCTCTGGGCCAAGCTCATCCTCAACTGCGCCTACAACGCGCTCTCGGCCGTGGGCCGCATCGCCTACGGCGAGCTGGTGCAGCGCCCCGGCGTGCAGGGCGTGATGCGCGACGTGGTGGCCGAATGCCGCGCGGTGGCCGCGGCCGACGGCGTGACCCTGCCCGGCGACGTGGACCTGGCCGTGCGCCGCATCGCCGAGACCATGCCCAAACAGTACTCATCCACCGCACAGGACCTGATGCGCGGCAAACCCAGCGAGATCGATTTCCTCAACGGCTTCGTCGTGCGCCGCGGCGACGCGCTGGGCGTGCCCACGCCCGCCAACCGCGTGCTCTGGGCGGCGGTCAAGCTGGTGGAATCGCGCCCGACCTCCTGAGCACCGGCTGGACGCCTTCACCCTCCCCACTGCGCGATCTGCGTGTACAGCGGAATGCCCAGCAGCAGGTTCAGCGGAAAGGTCAGCCCCAGCGAGAGGCCGAAATACAGCGAGGGGTTGGCCTCGGGAATCGCGTAGCGCACCACCGCCGGCACCGCGATGTAGGACGCACTGGCCGCCAGCGTCATCAGCAGCGCCGTGTCACCAGCGGGCAGACCCGCCATGCGGCACAGCCCCCAGGCCAGGGCGGCGTGCAGCAGCGGTGCCAGCACCCCATAGGCCAGCAGCACCGGCGAACGCCCGCGCAGGCCCGGCAGGTTGCGTGCGGCCATCAGTCCCATGTCCAGCAGGAAGAAGGCCAGCATGCCCTTGAACAGATCCCCCGAGAACGGTTGCATGGCTGCGCGCCCCGCCTCACCGGTGAGCACCCCCACCACCATGGCGCCGATCAGCAGCAGCTGCGAACCGTCGGTGAACGACTCGTGCAGCAGCTTGCGCCAGTGGGCCGACGTGGCACCGGGCGCGCCGCCCAAGGCTGCCGCCCCGCCGGCGCCCACCACCAGGCCCGCCGGTGCCGCCACCTGCTGGCGCAGGCGGTTGGCCATCAGCACCGCCAGCACGATGGCGGGCGACTCCATCAGCGCCATGGCCGCCGCCATGTGGCCGCCGTAGGGCAGGCCGATCTTGTCCAGGTAGCCCGTGGCGGTGATGAAGGTCACCGCGCTGACCGAGCCGTAGGTGGCGGCCAGGGCCGCCGCATCGAAGCCCGACACCACGTGCCGCAGCATCGCGTAGCCCAGCAGCGGCACCACCACCGCCAGCAGCACCGCGATGCCCAGGCCCGTCACGACCTGGCTGTTCAGGCCCGAGGCCGCCAGCGCGAACCCGCCCTTGAGGCCCAGGGCCATCAGCAGGTACATCGACAGAAAACGCGAGATCGCCGGGGGGATTTCCAGGTTCGACCGCACCAGGCCGGCGAACACGCCGACGACAAAAAACAGGATGGCCGGGTCGACCAGGTTGTTCAGGTTCATGTGTCACTCCTCCAGTGGGGCGCGATTCTGGCGACTCGTATGCATTAAGTAAAATCGTTTTTTGTGCGACACAACATAGACTTTTATCTATGAACATCACTTTTCGCCAACTGCGCCTGTTCCTCGCGCTGGCCGACACCGGCAGCGTCAGCGCCGCCGCGCGTGCACTGCACGTGACGCAGCCCACCGCGTCCATGCAGCTGCGCGAAGTCACCGAGTCGGTCGGTCTGCCGCTGTACGAGGTGATCGGGCGCAAGGTCTTCCTCACCGCGGCCGGCCGCGAACTGGCGCAGACCGCGCGCACCATCGCCGGCGAATGGGACCGTTTCGGCCAGCAGGTCAGCGCCATGAAGGGCCTGACCAGCGGGCGCCTGAGCGTGGCCGTGGTGAGCACCGCCAAATACTTCGTGCCGCGCCTGCTGGGCGGCTTTTGCGAACAGCACCCCAGCATCGACATCGCGCTGGAAGTGCTCAACCGCGACGGCGTGGTGCAGCGCCTGCGCGAGAACCGCGACGACCTCTACGTCATGTCGCAACCGCCGGCCGACATGGACCTGCAGGACCAGGTGTTCCTGGACAACCCGCTGCACCTGATCGCGCCCGCCAGCCACCCGCTCGCGCAGCGCCAGCGCGTGGCGCTCAAGGCGCTGGCGGGTGAACGCTTCATCTTGCGCGAACGCGGCTCGGGCACCCGGCTGGCCACCGAGCGGCACTTCGCCGCCGCCGGCTTCACGCCCGCGCTCACGCTGGAACTGGGCAGCAACGAAGCCCTGAAAGAAGCCGTGGCCGGCCACCTGGGCGTGGGCATCGTCTCGCGCCACGCGCTCAAGGCCGACGAGATCGGGCGCGACCTGGCCCTGCTGCCGGTCAGCGGCTTTCCCCTGCGCTCGCAATGGCACCTGGTGCACCCGCGCGCCAAGCAGCTCTCGCCCATTGCGCAGGTGTTCCGCGACCACCTGCTGCGCAGCGCAGCCCAGTGGACGCCGGGTTGAGCAGCTCTTTACAGCCAATTACCCAATACGGATAATTATCCGGCAACCAAACCCGGAGATAACATGTCCGACGCCGACAGCCTGTTCCATCGCGACACCTACGCCGCCCAGATGGCCGAGCAGCTGCTCAACCCCGGCCCGCTGGACGAAAGCACCCGCTCGGGCGTGTTCCTCTCGGGCATCCGCCGGGTGGGCAAGACCACCTTTTTGCGACAAGACCTGATCCCCGCGCTGGAAACCCGGGGTGCGCTGGTCATCTACGTAGACCTCTGGGCCGACCGCACCAAAAGCCCCTCGGCCCTGGTGCACGAAGCCGTGCGCAACACCCTGCGCCAGCTGCAGACGCCGGGCTCCGGCCTGCTGCAACGGTTCAAGGGCCTCAACCTGGGCGCAGCGGGTTTCAGTTTCGGCTTCCAGCTCGACAGCGTCGGCCAACCCGGTGGCACCACGCTGGCCCATGCCTTTGATGAGCTGGTCCACACCGCCCGGCTCAACGTCGTGCTGATCGTCGACGAAGTGCAGCAGACCCTGGGCACCGAAGAAGGTTTTGCCCTGCTGCACGCGCTCAAGGCCGCGCGCGATGCCGTCAACGCCAGGCCCGGCATGCCGGGTCGTTTTCTCTTCATCGGCACCGGTTCGCACAAATCGCTGCTCGCCGACATGACCTCGCGCCGCGCCCAGCCCTTTGCGGGAGCGCTCTCGGCGTCGTACCAGGTGCTGGGCCGCGACTTTGTGCAATGGCAGCTGCAGCGCGTGGCCGCCGCCCCCGGCACGGTGGTGCCCAGCCTCGACGCGGCCTGGCAAGGCTTCCAGACCATGGGCCACCGGCCCGAAGAACTGCTCAAGGCCCTGCGGCAACTGCAGCAGGCGCACGGCGCCGACCCCGACACCGCCTTCCGCATCATCTGCGCCACCCTGGCCGACGCCGCGGCCGACGTGGAACTCAAGGCGGTGGAGGAGTTCGGCGAACTCGGCAAAGCCGTTTTTGAACGCATTGCCACCGGGCCGGAAGACGGTGCCACCGGCCTCTTTGGCGCCGACGCCCTGGCCGCCTACGCCGAACGCACCGGCAGCGCGGTCGAAACCTCGCAGGTGCAGAACATCGTGGACAAGATGGTCAGCGCCAACCTGATCCTGCGCCCCACGCACGGCAAATACACCGTGGCCGACCCTTTTGTGCGCAAGGTCTGGCGCGACAAACAAGCGCTGATGGCGCCGCCGGCCGCAGCGCCTGTGGCCAGGTCCTGAGCGCCGCTCAGCGCGCCAGCGCCATGCGCAGGCCCAGGCCCACAAACACCACGCCACTCACCCGGTCCAGCCACAGGCCGGCGCGCGGGCGGCGCTGCAGCCACTGGCCCACGCCGCCGGCGAACCAACCCAGCGCGCCGAACAGCACCGCCGCCTGCAAGGTGAAGACCCCGCCCAGCACCGCCATCTGCAGCGGCACCCCCCCCTGCGCTGGCACCACGAACTGGGGCAGGAAAGACAGGAAGAACAGCACCACCTTGGGGTTGATGGCGTTGGCCAGCACGCCCTTGGCGAACTGCCGCGCCGCCGAGTCGCCCGCGGCATCGGCCACAGCCACCGGCAGGCCCACACCGCCGCGGCTGCGCAGCGCGCCGATGCCCAGCCAGACGAGGTAAGCCCCGCCCACCACGCGCAGCGCGGTGAACGCCACGGGCGACGCCGCCAGCACCGCCGACACCCCCAGCGCGGCCAGCAGCGTGTGGCTCAGGCACCCGGCCGCGCACCCGAGGCCAAAGGCCATGCCCAGGCGCCGGCCCTTGGAGGCGCCGACGCTGAGCACCATCAGGTTGTCCGGCCCCGGCGTGGCGGTCAGCAGCACGGCGGTGAGCAGGAAGGGGAGGAGTTGTTCGGGGGTGATGGGCATGGCGGTGGCGGGTCAGGCGGGCGCGAAGGCCTGGGCGAGCAAGGCGCCGAAAGTGGCTTGGGCTTTGGCGAGGGCGGTGGTTTGCTGTTGGCCGATGGAATGCGCCGCACGAGCCTGCTCTGCGAACGCGCGTTGAGCTTCGATGGGCGCCCAGGGCAATGACAGCTCAAAGAGCTTGGCCTGCGAGATGTTGCGCATCGAATCGCTGGTGCCCGATGCGAGCTGGCTCAACTCCTGGCGCACATGCTTGGACTGAAACAGCGCCCAGGCATAAATGGGC
>NZ_JBPCSJ010000425.1:0-1761 GCF_051007235.1 Hydrogenophaga sp.
GAAGGGGACCGAGTTCGAGAACATGAGCCTGGAGGAGATCGTCAAGAAGTCCTCCGGCGGCATCTACAACAACTCGGCCCAGGACTGGAACCACACCTTCTTCTGGAACTGCATGAAGCCCAACGGGGGCGGTGAACCCACCGGCGCGCTGGCCGCGGCCATCAACGCGAAGTGGGGCAGCTACGCCGCCTTCAAGGAAGCCTTCGTCAAGAGCGCCGTGGGCAACTTCGGTTCGGGCTGGACCTGGCTGGTCAAGAAGGCCGATGGCTCGGTGGACATCGTCAACATGGGCGCCGCTGGCACCCCGCTGACCACCGCCGACAAGGCCCTGCTGACGGTGGACGTGTGGGAACACGCCTACTACATCGACTACCGCAACCTGCGCCCGAAGTTCGTCGAGACCTTCCTGGACAAGCTGGTCAACTGGTCGTTCGCCGAAGCCAACTTCGCCTGATCGATCCGATGGTGCAGGCCGCTCAGGTGGCGACCATCCAAAGCCCGGGGGCTCTGCTCCCGGGCTTTTTTTCTGCCCGGACACGAAAAAAGTTGAAAAAAATCGGCGCAATTTTCGTATTGCGGTAAACCAGTTCAAAAAATGAACTACCGGTCAGAGCCTTGAAAGCAAAATCCCGGACGATCCCCGGCGCCGCCACCGAGCAACCGACCGGTCGGTAGGGAACAGACAACCACACAGGAGCAACGCGATGACATCGTCTTCCACCATCATCTACACACTGACCGACGAAGCCCCGCTGCTGGCCACCAGCGCTTTCCTGCCCATCGTGCGCACCTTCGCTGCGCCGGCGGGCGTGCAAGTGGCCACCAGCGACATCTCGGTCGCTGCGCGTGTGCTGGCCACCTTCGCCGACTACCTCACGCCTGAGCAGCGCGTCCCCGATGCCCTGAGCGAACTGGGGCAGCTGACCCTCAAGCCCGAAGCCAACATCATCAAGCTGCCCAACATCAGCGCCTCGGTGGGCCAACTGGTGGCCTGCGTGCGCGAACTGCAGGCCAAGGGCTACGCGTTGCCGGACTACCCGGAAGACCCGAAGACGGACGAGGAAAAAGCCATCCGCGCGATGTACGCCAAGTGCACCGGCTCGGCGGTGAACCCGGTGCTGCGCGAAGGCAACTCCGACCGCCGCGCACCGCGCGCCGTCAAGGAATTCGCCCGCAAGAACCCGCACAGCATGGCCGAGTGGAGCCAGGCTTCGCGCAGCCACGTCTCGCACATGCACCGCGGCGACTTCTACCACGGTGAAAAGTCGATGACGCTGGACAAGGCGCGCGACGTCAAGATGGAGCTGCTCACCCAGAGCGGCAAGACCATCGTGCTCAAGCCCAAGGTCTCGCTGCTGGACCGCGAGGTCATCGACAGCATGTTCATGAGCAAGAAGGCCTTGCTGGACTTCTATGAGCGCGAAATCGAGGATGCGCGCAAGACCGGGGTGATGTTCTCCCTGCACGTCAAGGCCACGATGATGAAGGTGTCTCACCCGATCGTGTTCGGCCACGCGGTCAAGGTCTTCTACAAGGACGCGTTCGCCAAGCACGGCAAGCTGTTCGACGAGCTCGGCGTCAACGTCAACAACGGGCTCTCCGACCTCTACGACAAGATCGAATCGCTGCCCGCCTCGCAGCGCGAGGAGATCATCGAAGACCTGCACAAGTGCCACGAGCACCGGCCCGAACTGGCCATGGTCGACTCCGCCCGCGGCATCACCAATTTCCACTCGCCCAGTGACGGGATCGTCGACGCAT